>NZ_JBQAHZ010000020.1:0-107099 GCF_051917185.1 Bacillus cereus group sp. MYBK108-1 | reverse complement strand
ATACAAAACGGATAAAGGCAAAATTAAAAATGAGCCCGGTGCAATACCGGACTCATTTTTATCAAGCTGCCTAATGAAATAACCGTGTCTAACTTTTAGGGGTCACTTCATAAATAGATCAGCTTCTTTTCTATATAAATACTTCCGAAAAACGAAGTATTTCATTCTACTTCCGATTTGGTTTTCCAAATCGAACTAAAACATGCCATAATAATTTTAATTCCTGAAGCACTTCTTCATAAGTGCCACGATCACTCCAAGATAATGGATTGCGTTTCAAATCCGCTACAGCAGAGCCAATTATATTGGCATCGATACAATTATGTCGTGTAATACGTCTTGCTAAAGATGGCATTTTTGAACCTCTAAAATCCATCGGAACTTCGTCTACCGCAAGTACAAAACCGATGTGCCAATACAAATCAATAGCATACTTCAGGCAAATTTCTTCTAAAACTTTTCCTACATCCGTACCCTTAAATGAAGGATCTGCAACAAGCGCTTCCACGTCTTCTTTTAGAGAAATCTCTCCATGAATCTGCGCTTCAATATAATGATTAAGATTACGGGCTGGCTCTTTGCTTACTACATCTATAAACGGCCTTTTCAGATTAGCCAGTAAATGATTAATTAATATTGTTGGAGTCAAATTCCCTTCACCAATTGCAAAATCTCTTACGAATGTCTCTTCCAAAAGAGCAGCTAAAATCATATCAAACTCCTCATAAGTCCCCTTTTCTTTCGGATCTTGATGCGAATCTAAATATGTATATGTAGAACGCGAAGAAACTTTTGGAGATAAGAGAAAATAACAGGAACCAAAACGCGGAGCCGGCCCATCTGGATGTAACATTAAATTTAGCGCTCCGTATTTTGGACGTTGATCATTCGTTACGCCTTCTAATTGATATGCCCCTCCAAATATTCTCTTTTCCCAAAGGTCACGTTCACCACCAGGATAAGCAGATACGCTTCCATTAGATAGCAATGTTTCAAACTGGCTTTTATATACTCCTTGCTCAAATAGTGCTTCAGCAACACTTTTCTTACTCGAATCTAGTCTGTCTGGATGAAAGTGTAAAGCAATCCTTGCGTGAGATTTTAAATTAGCGACAGCCTCTTCAAATATTTCATCTGTAATATTTGACATTTTAAGTATATGATTAATCGTTGCTTTAGCCTCACGTTTTTCGTTCTCTGCATATTTTGAAATATACTCTAAGGCAAATAATTGAGATCTTGATAATTCCATAATCAAACCTCTCCTTTAATTAAAATGACCTTAATCATTTCAATTAAAAGCTTATTCTTTCCTTCTTATGAAACGAACCTGATTTATTTAAAAACGTAATTTACTAAATCTTAATTATGCATACACGCATTTTTCATAGGCAAATGTACACATTCTACAGAAATTTGATACCCTAGCCATCGCTCAGCAATATGTTCAAATGATAAAACAGATCCCGTTGTAAAAAAACGATGTTTCGGATTCAGATTGTCAGACAAAATTCCTTTGTGCTGTAAGATGGTGCTTAACTCTATCGCCGTTTCTTCTGCAGAACTAATAATCGTTACATCTTCTCCTAGTTCCTTTTTTATATAGGACTCTAAAAGTGGATAATGCGTACATCCAAGAATTAACGTATCTATATCTTCTTTCGTTAATGGAAGTAAAGCTTGTTTCACTTGCTGCGTGACATATGCTATATCTTCTAATCGATTTTCTACAACTGTAGCTAAAGTTGGACACGCATGACTATGCACTTCCAAATATGTATCAAGCTCGTGTAATGCTTTTTCGTACATATTAGATTTTATCGTACCTACAGTTCCAATTACTCCGATTTTCTCTTTCTTTGTTACTTTAATTGCCGCTCTTGCTCCTGGATGTATAACGCCAATAACTGGAATGGAAAGTGCTTCTTGCAGCTCAGTCAATGCAGCAGCTGCAGCAGTATTACATGCTACGACTAGCGCTTTTAATGGAAACTGTTTGAGGAACTCAACCATTTCAAATACGAAAGATTGCACCTCCTCTACACTTCTTGGCCCATACGGGCAACGCTTATTATCACCAATATAATAAATGCTTTCTTTAGGCAATTGTCTTATAATTTCGCTCGCAACTGTTAATCCCCCAACTCCCGAATCTAGCACACCTATTACTGAATGTTTATGACATACAGACATTTACTTCATCCCCTTTTCAATCATCTAGCGCTAATAACATGTATTATATTACGAAAATTCAAATATCACATAACAATCCCTCTTACTTTTAATCACAAACTCTTCTCTATAATCTGATTATTACTATATCCATTGACGTATAAAAATACATTTGTTACTCTTAAAGACGTTAATTTAATATTTAAATCCTCATTCGTATCTCGGTGAGGTAGAGGTTGCAATCATTAAGAGTATCATTTCAGGAGATGTAGTGGCATTGATGAAGGAATGAGAAAGGAATGGTTGCCGAAGTAAGTCGTGTCCACCATGCACGCTTGCTGGGTCTGCATTTAATAAGTGCAGAACTGTCACAAACGTTTCGTTTGTGGAGAGCTATCGAGAGGTATGTCGTGGGTTTCTTATAAGATAGAAAGCATGTAGCGGCAAATTACGTGCTTTTTTTGTTTTGTTTGGGACTTCTCTTCCTGACTCAGGAAGACATACATATCTCCTCGCTTGACTTGGTTATACTAACTTTGGAGGTATTTTCTATGCAACAAAAAAAATGGGGCTTTTGGGTACTAACAGCTTTCGTTGTCGGTAACATGGTTGGCGCTGGTATTTTCATGGTGCCAAGTACGTTGGCACAAACAGCAAGCCCACTCGGTGTCACTTTAGCTTGGTTAACTACAGGGTTTGGTGTTTTAATGCTAGCTCTTGTTTTCGGTAATTTAGCAATTCGTCGTCCTGATTTAACGACAGGGCCACAAAGTCATGCATATGCTTTATTCTCAACACCAAAAAAGAAAAAAATGGCTGGTTTCAGTATGGTATGGGGATATTGGGTTGCAAACTGGGCAAGTAACGTTGCCATCATTACATCATTTGCGGGATATTTATCACTCTTCTTCCCAATTATGAAAGATACGCGACTACTATTTTCAATCGGCTCGTTTAACGTAGAAGTCGGAAAACTAATTACATTTACGATTTGTTCCATCTTACTTTGGGGAACTCATATTATATTAACAAACGGTGTAAGCGGAGCTGGAAAACTAAACTTCTTAGCAACAACAACGAAAGTAACTGGATTCCTTTTATTCATCGTCGTTACGTTATTTGCATTCGAAGCTTCTAAATTTGGACAATGGTACACACCGATGATTGATAAATCAGGTGCATCACACGGTCTTCTTTCACAAGTAAATTTAGCTGCTCTTACAACGCTTTGGGCGTTTATCGGAATTGAATCAGCCGTTCTTTTATCAAACCGTGCTGTTTCTCCAAAAACGGTAAAACGCGCAACAGTTGCGGGATTACTTATTACAGTTGCCATCTACTTAGGAATCACAATTTTAACAATGGGTGTACTTCACGTTGATAAATTACAAGCTTCTGAACGTCCATTAGCAGATGCACTAAACGCTGCAATGGGTCACGGCGGCGGGAAACTGATGGCATTACTTGCTCTTACTTCCCTGTTCGGTTCTATCTTAGGCTGGATTTTATTAAGCTCAGAAGTACCTTATCAAGCAGCAAAAGAAGGTTTCTTCCCTTCCTTCTTCACGAAAACAAATAAAAAAGGAAGTCCAATTTACTCATTACGATTAACAAACATTATGTCGCAAGTATTCCTATTCTCAACATTATCAGGAACCATTGCGGAAGCTTATACATTCGTTATTACCGTATCAACACTGGCCTACCTCATTCCATATCTCGTTTCACCAATCTTCCAGTTAAAACTAGTTGCAACTGGTGAAACATATAAAAATGAAATGCGGGCAAGAATTACAGATGGCATAGTCGCAGTTATCGCACTTTGCTACGCACTATGGGTTATTAAAACGGGCGCATCCGATATAAAAACGTTCCTTCTCGGAATTGGTTTATTCGTAATCGGATTTGCTTTCTATCCATTAATGAATCGTGATCAGAAAAAAAATAACGAAAAGAAAAACGGGCAAGTTGCATAACGCAATTTGCTCGTTTTTTCTTTTGTAAAACATATATAATAGAACAAAGAGGTGAAAAACATGTCAATCGAATCGCTATGGAGCAGTCGCTTCCAACAACATATTCAAAATATCATTACATACTTTGCACGTATGATTAACGGTTTACTATATAGCTTTATCTTTATTTCATGCGTTGGTGCATATTATTATGCTCAGTTTCTAAAAGCATCTCCTTCTAAAGGAATATCTTTAATAATTATAACGATTGTACTTACATTCATTATAACGAGATGCCCTATCCGTACATTTATTCAAAAACCTGATGCTGTCTATTTACTAGCACTAGAAGAGAAATTAACATCTTATTTTAAAAAATCTCTTCTATACAATTACATCATTCAGCTTTTCCCATTATTATTTACGTTCCTTATTCTCGTTCCACTTGCTATGCAATCATTGCAATTAACTGTACCTTTTTTATGTACAATCTTTATCGTGTTAATGATTACGAAAGCCTGGAACATGTACATACATTGGATGTGGCGTGATAGTCACGAAAAAAATATATGGCTAATCATTCGTATTACTTGTAACGCCCTAATCATTTACATGCTGTTTTATTCCGCAAATGTTCTCATATTGGGCGGACTACTCTTACTACTTGCTTTCCTACTTCTATATACGAAAAAACAGCCTACAAAACGAATACCGTGGGATTACATAATCGAGCAAGAAGAAAAAATGAACGTTCGTTTTTATCAATTTGCTAGCATTTTCACAGATGTTCCGCAACTGAATAAACAAGTAAATAAAAGAAAATGGCTTACAAATTGGATTGAACCTTTATTACATAAAAAACGAGCAACTTTCTTCTATTTACATACATTAGCATTTTTACGTGGAAATGATTATTTCGGTATATATATTCGCTTAGGATTGATCGGTGCTTTCGCCTTATATTTCATACCAAATATATACGTAAAAGGCTCTATCACTTACATCGTTCTATATATGATCTCTATGCAGCTCCGTTCACTATGGAAATATTTTTCGGGAAATATTATTGTGGCATTATATCCAATCCATACTGAAGAAAGGATGAAGCAATTTCTTCACTTAATCTTTATATTGCTAAGTATTCAACTCATTGTATTTTCGAGTGTTATACTCATTGCTACAGGTCAATTTTTACATATCCTTATCATTATGATTGTCGGGTTACTCTGGATCAAATTTATTATTGTACCAAAAACGAAGCAAAGAATTTCCGCATTTTAACGAAAAGAATTATCTTAAAAGCCAAGGAGAAAATAAACTTTCTCCTTGGCCTTTTTATTTTTCTTCCTCAAACAAGAATCACCAGCACAACCAATGTATTATGATTTTTACATACAAAAATCATAATACATGTTTACGTCCTAATAAAAAGGGTATCTATTAAATTAACAAAGTAAAGGAGGGGCCTATATTGTGAATAAAAAAATGGAGCAATTGAAGCACCATGTTACGGATAATCAACGCAAACATGCTTTAACAACAAACCAAGGAGTAAAAATAGCCGAGGATGAATTTTCTTTAAAGATGGGCTTAAGAGGCCCAACCTTAATGGAGGATTTCCACTTTCGCGAGAAAATGACCCACTTTGATCATGAACGAATTCCTGAAAGGATTGTTCATGCACGCGGAGTTGGCGCTCATGGTTATTTTCAGCTTTATGAATCGTTAGAAGCATATACGAAAGCAGATTTTCTTACTAATCCTTCAAAGAAAACACCTGTATTTGTACGGTTCTCAACCGTTCAAGGTTCTAAAGGATCCAACGACACAGTAAGAGATGTACGCGGATTCGCCACAAAATTTTATACAGATGAAGGAAACTATGATTTAGTGGGTAATAATATGCCCGTATTCTTTATCCAAGATGCTATTAAATTTCCTGATTTTGTCCATGCAGTTAAACCAGAACCACATAATGATATTCCTCAAGGAGCTAGCGCTCATGATACCTTTTGGGACTTTGTTGCGCATAATCCTGAGTCCACTCATATGGTCATGTGGCAAATGAGCGACCGAGCTATTCCGCGTAGTTTACGAATGATGGAAGGTTTTGGAGTTCACACATTTCGACTCATTAACACAGCAGGAAAAGCCCATTTCGTAAAGTTTCACTGGAAACCTACCCTTGGGGTTCATTCATTAGTATGGGATGAAGCTCAAAGGATTGCTGGGAAAAATCCTGATTTTCATCGTCAAGATTTATACGAAGCAATTGAAAAAGGGGATTATCCTGAATGGGAGCTTGGATTACAGTTAATTCCAGAAGAAGATGAACATAAATTTGATTTTGATATTTTAGATCCAACGAAATTATGGCCAGAAGAAGAAGTTCCCGTAAAATTAGTTGGTAAAATGACATTGAACAAAAATGTTGATAACTTCTTTGCTGAAACAGAGCAGGTAGCTTTTCACCCTGGTCATGTCGTACCAGGTATTGATTTTTCAAATGACCCTCTTCTGCAAGGAAGATTATTCTCCTATACAGATACACAATTATCTCGTTTAGGGGGCCCTAATTTCCATCAAATCCCTATCAATCAACCCGTATGTCCTTTTCATAATAATCAACGTGATGGTATGCATCAAATGCAGATTCATCGCGGTCAAACAAGCTATCATCCTAACGGATTAAATAACAATCAACCTGCAACCGTCCAAGCCGAACAAGGAGGATATGAACATTATCAAGAAAAGATTGATGGGCATAAAATTAGAGGTCGTAGTAAAAGCTTTCTTAACTTTTATTCTCAGGCTAAACTTTTCTACAATAGTATGAGCCCTATTGAAAAGCAGCACATAAAAGAAGCTTTTTGCTTTGAAGTTGGGAAGTGTAAATCAGACATGGTGAAGGCAAATGTAATTGCTCTCCTAAACCACGTCGATCGTCAATTAGCACAAGAAGTCGCTAACATTGTTGGAGCTCCTTTACCTAAAGAAAATCACGAAGTAAATTCAGATGCAAAATCACCTGCACTAAGTATGTCCAATACTATTTTTAAATCTGATTCTAAAAATGTCGCAATTCTATTAAATGGTGACCCAAGCGTCTCCCTTCTGTCCGAATGGATTCAAGCTTTTGCACAGCACCGAATGAACTATAGCATCATAGATAATAAAATTTATCATTTCAATGATTCCATTAAAGTAACTGATACTTATACAACAACAGACTCTTCGCTTTTTGATGCAGTATTAGTGTTTAGTAGTGAGTCTGTCATTCACCCCCCTGTTTTAGAATTTACAGAAACTACTTTTAAACATTTTAAACCGATAGCTCATGTCCTTAGTAATCCTCATGCTTTGGACAATAGTAAAATTAAATTAGATGGAGCAGGAGTTTATAACTTAACAAACACTTCAATTGAATCATTTATAGAAGGTATTGCCCAAGGAAGATTCTGGAACCGATAATATAATATAAGGAGCGGATTAGAATGAGTAAAAAAATTGCTATTTTAATAACGGATTATTTCGAGGACACAGAATACACAGAGCCAGTAGGAGCTTTTAAACAAAAGGGATATGAATTAACAACTATTGAAATGGAAAAAGGGAAAACGGTACACGGTAAACAAGGAAAAAGTGAAGTCGTAATTGATAAAAGTATTGACGATGTTTCTCCAGAAAACTTTGATGCCCTCTTCATACCAGGCGGGTTCTCCCCAGATATACTTCGTGCAGATGAACGTTTTGTTCGCTTTAGTAAAGCATTTATGGATGCGGACAAACCCGTTTTCGCTATTTGTCACGGACCTCAGCTACTCATCACTGCACAAACACTTGAAGGACGTGATGTAACTGGATATAAATCTATTGAAGTCGATTTAAAAAATGCCGGCGGGAACTTTCATGACAAAGAGGTTGTCGTATGTCAAAATCAGCTAGTAACAAGTAGACAGCCAGAAGATATACCGGCGTTTATTAAAGAATCGTTGCGTATATTAGGATAGCTTCTTTGGTTAACCTCTTTTATTTGTATGAAAAACAAACTGTAATCAGTGAGGGATTTTGTTCATCCCCACTGATTATTAGTTCACACCAATCGCGCGTTTATGGGCAGCTCGACTCCCACAAATAGCAGGATAAAACAACCCCCCTTACCGTCGTAAGGGGGTTTGTTACTTCGCAAAACTCTCAGCCAACTGTTTCTCTCTCCACATAAATGTAATAGCGAGACCAACTATTAAAACAACTCCTGAAAATGCATATGGATAATGAATATTCATATCAAATAATATTCCGCCCATCGCTGGTCCTGCGATATTTCCTAAACTCGTATAAGTCGAGTTCATTCCAGCAACGAATCCTTGCTCTTTTCCAGCTGCTTTTGATAAAAACGTCGTTAAAGCTGGACGAAGTAAATCAAATGCTAAGAAAATGAAGCAAGTAACGAGAAGTACAATCCAATAATTAAAGACTACAGTTGAGACGAATGCTAATACTGCCCCTACAATTAAACATATTTGGATTAATACTTTCTCACCGAACATGTCTACCAATTTGCCAAACATAAATACTTGCACAACTACCCCAAAGATTGAACTAATTGTAATAATTGCTGCAATATCTTTCGGCGAGAAACCAAATTTATGATCTGAGAATAAGCTAAACACAGTTTCATACGCCGATAATCCGAATGCGAGTACAAATACGATAATAAATGCAATTGCATACATTGGATGTAATGATTTCTTTAAATCACCAATAAAACTTGATTCTTTCGTATTAGAAGAAATCTCTGCAAGTTCTTCTTTCGTTAACGGTTCTTTTAAAATAAAGATTGAAATTACACATGCTATAAAAGCAATTGCTGCTGCAACGAAAAACGGTACACGTATACCGTATTCTGCAATAAATCCGCCGATTCCAGGTCCTATAATAAAGCCGGTACTAATAGCAGCAGATAAGTATCCCATTGCCTTTGGACGTTCCTGAATAGATGTAATATCCGCAACATATGCCGTAACACCAGGCATAATAAACGCAGCACTAATTCCGCCTAACACCCTTGCTACATAAAGCATCCATACATCTTTTCCCAATCCAAAAAGAAGCTCTGAAACACCAAAAATAAATAATCCAATGATTATCATTTTCTTCCTACCGTAAAGATCAACCCACCGGCCTGTAATAGGTGAAGTAATGAGCTGTGCCATTGCAAACACTGCAACGAGATAGCCCATCGTCTTCCCTGTTAAATGCATATCATTCATAAAGGACGGCATAACCGGAATGATTAATCCAATCCCTAGAAAAGCGATAAATATATTACTCAAAAGAATGACCAATACCATCTTTTGTTCTTTTATCGGTTTCTTCACTTTTTAACACCTCTTCCCGTAAGTTCCTCTCAAAAAATAATGCCCAAGAAGCTTTTTCTTTATCCTGCTCTTTGCGGGCTAGTAATGAGTGAGGATGCCTCCACTCATTAGAATTTCACTCTATCCTTCCACACATACATAAGCATTAGGTGAATGACTATCATTCAGTTTTCCTCAAAAATGAACCTACCTTTTCAGACAGGTTCATCTTACTACTTCTTTATATGTAGTGCATGTGTTAAAAAATCTAGTACTTCTGCCTTTTGCAAATCCACTTGATCATCATCTTTATGATCATATAAATAAACTTGTTCCGCTGCTGATTCAACAAGAGCGATAAATAACTTCGCTGTTCGTTCTGCGTGAACCGAATCACGAATTTCACCAGCTTCTTTCGCCTCACTTAAAAATTCGCTTAACCACATATAAAGAGGCTCATACACAGCTTCCCACTCTTTTATATGTTCTGTAGATGCAAGACCCGCATACATTAAAGCTTGTATTTCACGGTATTCCTCTATAAATTGAAACACCGCATCGATTACTTGTGCCACTTTATTTGAAAAAGGTACATCTTTTTGTACTTTCTCTTTCACTGCAAGTATCATCTTTTCAACCATCACTTCTGCTATTGCAGGCATAACAGATAGCTTAGAAGGAAAATATAAATAGAAAGTTCCTTGCGCAATGCCAGCTAATTTCACGATATCTGAAATCTTCGTTTTTTCGACGCCCTTTTCCTGAAACACTTCAATCGCTGCATAGACAATTTTCTCTTTTTTATTCATCATCTAAACCCTTTCACACGCATATTGAATGACTGTCACTCATTTTATAAGATAATTGATTGTACTGTCAATGATAGTGAACTCTAAGAGGACGTCATTTTTTTATAATAAAATCTCCTAATAAACAATTAGGAGATAAAAATACAATATATCTTTAAGAAAGTGCCTTTAATCCTGTCACTCCACATACAATAAGAAACACACTAATAATACGCGCTTTACTTTTCGACTCACCAAACAAGAACATGTTTAATAAAACTGCACCTGCTGTTCCAATACCGATCCAAACCGCATACGCGACACTGACTTGTAAAAATAAGAAAGATGTATACAAGAATGCGAAGGATGTAGCAAACCCGCCTATATAAATCGCACCATTGGCTAATGTCTTATCTTTACTATACATTTTAAGTCCTATCACACCGAATATTTCACTAATTGCAGCACAAAATACGAAAAACCAACCCATCTTTAAGCAGCTCCTTCCACAGTTTCTTCTTTATTATCAGCTAGCTTTAAACCGATAACGCCAGCTACAACCATCACGATAAAGAATAACTTCCCTACACTGAAACTTCCGCCGAAAAGAAATACATCCATCATGAAAGTACCTACCGTACCAGCTCCAGCGAAAACAGCATATACAGTCCCTGTTGCAAGATGTTCACACGCTTTAGAAAGGAAGTGAAAATCAACAGCGATAACTCCTAAAATAATAATCCAATGCCACCAAGTATTGGCTGTATTAAAACCAAACACCCAAAAAATTTCAAAGATACATGTTAATATGACATATAACCAAGCTTTATTTTTCATACCTCTCACCTCTTATGACTGACTATCAGTCATTTTTGTTTTAAAAAAATATACTCTTTCATCAATACTATATAAACCAATATCATCCTCATTTACCATTGTATTTGTTCCATTTTTAAACTAACTACATCCTTTTACACGAAAATGACTGAATGTCATTCATGTATATTGTACATGAACATTTTAAAAACTGTCAATGGCGAAAGTTTATTTAAAATTTCTTTCATCTGATTTGTATATTTCTTAATAATCTGTCAATACTGCTAGTAACATAATATTTTCTCCACTCCCCCTTGGAGAGATCCCTTGAATGGAGCAGTTAGCTTTTGCTAGCTGCTCTTTTTTATTTGTCCGCACACTTATGATGAAATACTCATAGATCAAATCCATTTTTCATCACATAACAACCATCTATTTATTTTCCAATAAGTTTTTGTATGCACGAATTTTATTCTCAAGCATCTTCTCTGTAACCTCTAAGTTTTCTCTTTGAATCTGAATAGATTTCCTATGATCTTCTAGGAGCTGTAAACGAGCTTCTGTTGTATGCTCCCCTTCTGTATATAATCTAGCGTATTCTCTTATTTTCGCTATTGGCATTTGCGTTTGTTTTAATTTCATTACAAACTGCAACCACTTTATATGTGACTCTTCGTAAAGTCGATTTCCATTTGTATCACGATTTGCAATTAATATATTTTCCTTTTCATAATAACGTAGTGTATGTGTGCTCACGCCTAATAATTTTGCTACCTCGCTAATTGTGTACATACTAAAACTCCCTTCACATGCTTACCCTCATATATTTTATAACCGTATCAAATTTATAAAAAACGTTTGACTTAGAGTATACTCTAACAAATACAATCTAACCATAAATGAATTTGAATTTAGGGGGATTTTATATGAAATACACGGTTATTACTGGCGCAAGTTCCGGAATTGGTTATGCAGCAGCTTTAGCATTTGCATCTCGCGGAAAAAATTTAGTACTTGTAGCTCGAAGACAAGAAGAATTAAACGGATTAAAATTGAAAATTAACGAAATGCATCCTGAGTTGGATGTTGTCATTCGAAAAACTGATTTATCTGTGACTGAAGATGTTTATAAACTTTATGAAAGCCTACAAGCTTTTCAAATTGAAACGTGGATTAACAACGCAGGTTTTGGTAATTTCGCCTCAATTGCTGAACAAAATTTAAATAAAATAGAGACGATGTTGCATGTCAATATAGAAGCACTAACAATACTCTCTTCTCTTTTCGTTCGAGATTATTCAATGATTGATGGAACACAGCTTATTAACGTTTCATCGGGCGGCGGATACACAATTGTTGCTGATGCTGTTACGTATTGCGCTACGAAATTCTATGTAAGTGCATTTACAGAAGGGCTGTCTCACGAACTGAAAGAACAAGGCGCAAAACTGCAAGCAAAAGTTTTAGCTCCTGCTGCAACTGAAACAGAATTTGCGAAGCGTTCATTTGATATTGATGAATTCCAATATGATAATGTTGTACCAAAATTCCACACTGCAAAACAAATGGCACAATTTATGCTCGACCTTTATGATAATGATAAAGTTGTAGGAATTGTCGACGGTTTAACGTATAACTATGAACTTAAAGATCCACTTTATAATTTTGCCGTGAGACAAAAGAATTCAAATTCTTAATAACCTGTCCATTTCTTATGGAAATATATGTTCCCACTATATATGTAAATAATAGTGGGAACTTTTTCTCTATAAAATTTTCATCCAACATACCGCACCATCGCCACTTCATCACAATAATCCACCTTTGGACAATGTCTACAATCAATCCATACTTTCTCTGGCAACGCTTCTTTATTTATAAAATCAAATCCACACTTTTGAAAAAATACTGTTTCATATGTTAAGGAAATTACTCTTCTTACATTTATTTTCGTAGCTTCCTCCATTACATGATTTACAAGCATACGCCCTATCCCTTTCCCTGCATATGTATGCGAAACTACTAACGATCGTATTTCTGCAAGATCTTCTCCTAATACATGCAATCCAGCAACTCCAACAATTCTCTTATCTTCTTTCATAACATATAAACATTGCAAATATTGATAAAGAGACAAAAGAGAACGTGGTAAAACAACTCCCTCTTTTGCATAAACCTCAATAAGACTATAAATTTCTTTCACATCACTCGTCACTGCATTACAGATTTTCATATTACATCCCCTTGCCCCTCAATATTAATATTTATAACTTAAAATGAATTTTAATTCATAATTTTATATAATAATACATCTCTCTTTTCTCCTCGTCAATCAATTTATACAAACAAAAACCAAGCAATCTAATCGATGCTCGGTTACTCATTTCGTATCGGCAATACCGTCGAATATTTAATTTCACGAAGTGCTAAACTTGTCTGTATCCTTGTAATACCAAGCTTATTCAACTTTCTAATAAACTGCTCTAGTTCTTTACGATCACGATTTGCAACCTTTAATAAATAATCGTACTCTCCTGTTAAACAGTGACATTCTAACACTTCCGGCATCGATTCTAATTCTTTTTCCAACACTTCCAACTTGTCAAATTGATGAATATTCGTACTCATAAAAATAAAACATAATAAATCAAACCCAAGCTTTTCTTGATTTAAAATCGCAACTTGCTTATCGATGAAACCTTCCCCATCCAATCTTTTTATTCTTGCATGCATCGCAGCCGGTGATAAATTAACGCGACGTGCCAACTCTGCATTACTTACTTGTGACTCCTTCTGCAATATATCTAAAATTTGTACATCCAAATCATCCAACACTTTAATAACAGACGACTCCATTACAATTCCCCCTTCTTTCTTACCGATGATTATTCGAAAAAACAACTTATAATTTATATAAAACTGAATATTTTTCTGCAAATATCATTTTAAACTAAATGTTTTATCGATTTTTCACCATTATACAAAAGAATATATTACACAATAAAGAAAAATGCTAAAATTATTTACAATTCGTATTGATTACAAAAAAGGGGATTTTAGCATGCCTTATTTTTACGTCTTTTTACTATTACTAACGAGCTTATTATGGGGAGGAAATTTTGTCGTTGGAAAATCACTCGTCGATCATGCATCGCCGATGACACTGACAAATTTAAGATGGATGATTGCGATTGTTTGTTTATTACCGATGGTATGGTTTAAAGAAAAGAAAATCCTTCCACCACGTACCGCAATACTTCCTTTAATATTGATGGGAATTTCAGGGGTCGCTCTTTTTAACATCTTTCAATTTTTAGCATTAGAAAAAACATCCGCTACGAATGTAGGTCTTATCTCTACATTGAATGCAATTTCAATCGCATTATTTTCAGTATTATTTCTAAAAGAAAAAGTAAATACACTTCAAATCCTATCCATGATTCTTTCATTCTTCGGGGTTATCCTCGTCCTATTAAAAGGTGATTTCTCGCTTTTATTTTCACTACATTTTAATAGTGGCGATTTATGGATGATTGCAGCAGTTTGTATTTGGGGAATCTATTCTGTTTGTAGTAAACGGGCAACAAAAACAACTACACCACTTATGGCAACGTTGTACTCTGGTATTTTCGGCGTTATTTTATTACTACCGTTTAACATAGGTAGCTTCACTGTTTCAAATATAAATACTTCTTTCATCACATCACTTTTATATACTGGGCTTATTTCGACAGTTCTTTGTATGGTATTTTGGAATATTGGTGTACAAAAATTAGGCGCAACTACATCAGGTATTTTTCTAAACTTCAATCCAATTTTCACAGCCATTTTAGCATTCATATTCCTCGGAGAAGAATTAACGTGGATACAAATTTTAGGGACAATTGTCGTTGTAACAGGGTGTTATTTATTTTCTCATTTCAAAACTGTTGCCGTTCAGCCTGTTAGACCTTTAATGCGAAAACATTCTTAATGAAAAAAACATCGTCATCTGGGTTGGCGATGTTTTTATTTACTCTTCATTTCTTTTATATACTGCTTTTCCTCTTCTGGCGATAAACGTTCCGTCGCCTTACCAGTATCTCCACCTTGAAGGCTCCATAAAAAGTTATGCTCCTCAACAGTTTGAGAAAAATCTCCTTTTTCCCATCTATTTATAATAGAAAATAACTTCATTTTATATTGAAAACCTGTACTATTTTCAATATCCCTTTTCACATTAGAAATTTCCTTTTTTGTCATCTCTACAAATCCCCATTTTTCAGAGGATTTTACCTTTTGATGCACCATTTTATGCATAGTAGAAATAATTTCACCTTCACTAAATTGCGGGGCTTCTTCTGCAGCTTTTTTCTCTTTTTCGTTTGCCGCTTGCTGGGTTTGAATATTTTTATTTTCTTTTTCCACATATGCAAGCAATTTCTTTCCGCCAACTATAGACGAGAAAATTACTATAATTGTAATGCATATACCTACGATCCATTTAAAAAGCATTATCTCTTCATCGCTTCCCTAACAATATGACTATCTACATATTGCTTAAACTTCACGATTTTTCCGTTCTCGAGTTGCCATACATGAACAAATTCTGCTTCAAATGATTTTCCTGTTTCTTTATAAACTCCAGAATACATACCTTCAGCAACAATTACATCTTTTCCGTTTACTTCATGATATGTATTTACACTTGCTTTATAATCATCCCATTCTGATCCTAAACGGCTAAATACATTTTCCATTATAGCTTCTACGCCTTTATATGTTCCGCCATACGGGAAACCTTCTGCCTCTGTCCATTCCACTTTTTCAGAGAAGGCTTCTGCTAAATGCTTTGCATTCGAAGAAGCTGATCCTTCATACGTGCTTTGAATAATTTCTAAATTTGATTTAGGCATATTACTTCCTCCCGTTTATTTATTTTTACACAAGATGTAACCTATACAGTTACATCTTGTGTAAAAAAATATTTAAATTGTTTTACTCTTAATTTATTTGTTGTAATCATTATAGTTACAATACTTCTTCAAGTCAACATTTATAAATAAAATTTACTTCGTTTTCATTACTTTTTCTTTTAAGAAACGATCTACATATCCTTCTGCTTTTACTACGAATAAATACGCACCCATTGATAATAATGCAAGATCTAATTCATATCCTGGATTCTTTCCATCTCCTAATAAACCTGCTGCTCCATTTACCTTTACGATAGCTCCAGCTAAAATAAGAGCGAATAACAATCCTACATATCGTACACCTAAACCGATAATTAATAATATACCACCAACTAATTCTACAGTTGCTACGCCGTATGCAAGGCCACCTGGTAAACCGATGCTTGTAAACCATCCTGCTACATTATCGATACCTGATTGAAACTTTGCTAAACCGTGTGCAAAAAACGTAACTCCTAACACGATACGAATAATTAAATTCCCAATATATTGATTCATTTTGAACTCTCCTTTTTGTTTTGTTATGGTGAACTTTTATTCACAAGTCAAAACAATACGGTATTTTATTTCATTCGTCAAATACTTTTTTAAAGAAAACAAAAAACATTATCCGTTTTACGGATAATGTTTTCCTACAAAATAGCGCTAATTCAAGCTTTTATTCTATCGCATAGAAAAAGTTGAAACATTTTTCCAGCGCCAATATAAGGCAGTAAAGAAACGTCCTCTTCCACAACTATTCCAACAACATTCACTTTCTCATCTACAGGTAAATCATGTGTAGCAACTTGCATCTCCCCTGCATATCTACCGTACAATTCATTATCAATTGTAATGCTGCCTTTCTTTCTTACAATTGTATGCATCGGCTGTAAAACCACTCTATTTCCTTCCCTTGATTCTACAGATCGAATAACATCACGAGCCGGATCTAGTCTATTTGTATGCACTTGCTCCACCACTTTTAATACTTCTTTATCAGTTATAAATGATTTGTAACGCAATGGAATAATCCCTCTACTCGCACTAGCTACTTCTTGCATACTTTCCAAACTTGCGCTTATATCTCCAATCAATACTTTATCAACACCACAATCTTGAACAAGTTCTAAGTACGCTTCAAGCGGGCGCATATTGCGATGTTTTTCTAACGTTGGTAACCCTTCATATAACGGACCACGTTTTTCCGCATCTCCTGGAATAAATGCCATCGTTTTTATTCCGCACTCCTGTAAATATTGATTTTGTTTTTGTAAGAAGGACTTTGCTAGTCCCGTCTCTGGACGTGGATAAAAATTATGCCACGCTTCTACATTCTCTACTCTTATATGTTCTGCAAGTAATTCTTTCCAAAATGGCTTTGTAATCGTACTCGCATTTAAAGCTACTTTCATCTTATGAGATACGCTTGCAATTTCTTTTGGCTCAATGCCGTAATCCATTCTTAAACCGGTAATGCCCCAGTCCAATAGTTCTTCCACATTTTCATATGTTAGCCCTAAATGATGTAACGATTTTGGAGAAACATCAACCATTAACTCCATTTCATGTGCAAGAGCTTGTTTCCCTAATATTTGAATTAACTCTTTATACGTATTTGGATCATCTTCTGGAATGTGCAGTGATGTAAAAATAGATGTAAACCCATTTTCCTTCGCTACTTTTAGCCACTCTTCTTGTTTCTCTACTCGTTCTTTTGAAAGATAAATGGAAACTCCGATCATATAAATCTCCCTTTCTATTAATAGAAAAAGAGAAAGGAATCCCTTTCTCTATATGTTTTCTGCCATTTCTTCTTTAAATCCGAAGAAATACGTAAAGATAAATCCGAAAGCATATGCAATTACTAAACCTAAGAAATAGAGTAAATATTTATTGTCAGCAATTAACGGAATTAAAGATAGCCCTGATACGCCAATTCCAAGAGAAGCTGTTTGCATAACTGCTTGGAATGCACCACCGACAGCCGCTCCTAAACAAGCAGTAATAAACGGTTTCCCAAGTGGTAATGTCACCCCGTATAATAACGGCTCACCAATTCCTAAAAAGCCAACTGGCAATCCACCTTTAATTACATTTCGAAGTCGTTTGTTTTTTGTTTTCACATAAATCGCAATTGCTGCGCCCACTTGGCCAGCACCAGCCATTGCGAGCACTGGTAATAAAGGTGTTACGTGTGTTTGATTAATAAATTCCATATGAATTGGTGTTAAACCGTGATGCAATCCGACCATAACGAGAGGTAAAAATGTTCCCGCAAGTACTGCGCCAGCAAATGCTCCGCCAATATTTAAAATAGCATTAATTCCGCTCGTAATACCATCTGATAAGAAACCTGCTAATGGCTGAATGGCTAACATCGTTACGATACTTACAACTAATACAGTAATGAGTGGTGTCACGATAATATCAACTGCGTTTGGCACTGCTTTTCGAACTTGTCTTTCCACTACAACCATAAGCCATGCTGCAAAAATAACTGCAAACAATCCGCCCCGTCCGGGCACTAATGCTTCACCAAACAATTTTACGTTTGCCATCGCCGGGTTGAAAATTAAAATACCAGCAATTGCCCCAAGAACCGGTGTCCCGCCAAATTCTTTCGCTGTATTCCAGCCGACTAAAATTCCTAAGAATGTAAAGATACCGCCGCCAATGAGTAGTAACATTTGTAACCACGTTGCATTTGGATCAGCACCAGCATTTTTCGCAAAGTTAGCAACCCCGTTTATAATTCCTGACGCAACAAGCCCCGGAATTAATGGGATGAAAATACTTCCTATTTTTCGTAAAAAGTTTTTAACCGGTGTATTATTTTTCTTCTTAATCTCTGATTTCATCTCTTGCCCAATATCTTCAAGGTGATGATCTGCTACCTCACCAATTCGTAGTCCTGTCAAACCTTCCATTTCAGCTGCTACTTTATTTACTGTTCCTGGACCAACGACAACTTGAAGCGTCTCATCTTCTATAACACCCATAACGCCTTCAACTTTTTTCAAAAGGTCCATATTTACTTTACTTTCATCATGAAGCGTTAAACGTAGTCTCGTCATACAATGAGCAATACTACGAATATTTTTTATTCCACCAAGTTGCTCCGAAATTTCCTTGGCCATTCTCTCTTCTTTCTTCATAATAGAATCCCCCTCCCTATTACTTTATAGTGCTTTCTTCACAAACCCTTTTGCGTATTTTAGTTTCTCCAGTGCTTCCCCATACTCACACTGCAACAACACCATAACAATGGCAGCTTTTACGTTACGTTCTGCCTTTTCATAATACTCTGCCGCTACTTCATAACTAGCGCCTGTTGCTTCCACAATAATTCGTTTTGACCGTTCTACTAACTTTTCATTTGTGGATTGAACATCTACCATTAAGTTTTTATATACTTTTCCTACACCAATCATCGAAGCTGTTGAAATCATATTCAGCACTAATTTTTGTGCTGTACCAGCTTTTAAACGCGTTGATCCTGTTAATATTTCTGCACCTGTCTCTACTTCCACATTTAACTTTGCATATTTACTTATTTCAGCATTTTTATTACAAGAAATACTCGCTGTACTCGCTCCTACGCTCTGTGCGTATTTCAAGCCGCCAATTACGTAAGGAGTTCTGCCACTGGCAGCAATTCCAATCACTGTATCTTTCTCATTTAATCCAATACATTTTAAATCTTCTTCTGCTAACTCTTCGCGATCTTCGGCACCTTCCACCGCCTTAGTAAACGCTTTCAATCCACCTGCTATAAATCCTTGCACCATTTTATCATCCGTGCCAAATGTCGGCGGACATTCCACTGCATCTAGAATACCTAAACGACCACTCGTACCAGCACCAATGTAAATTAAGCGTCCCTCTTCTTCAAAAGATTTAATAACAGTCTGTACAACCTTTTCAATTTGTTCTATCTCTTTTTCAACTGCTAACGCAACAGTTCGATCTTCTTCATTCATACTTTGCAACACTTCTTTTATGCTCATTTCATCCAGATTCATTGTTTTCTCATTACGATGTTCTGTCGATAAATTTTCTAACATATTTCCACCCTCTTTGAAATTATATTTCACACTTTTATTATAACTTTAAGAAACTAAAAATCAATAACACTTTCTTATTTTATGAAATAAAATTTCACAACATGACATATTTGTGTCAAAGATAATAAAAAAGATGAGTCTCCTCATCTTTTCTTCTACTTTAACTTCCGTAACCGCAACGCTTCTTCTCGCGTCTCCATAAATTGATCCAATACTTTATTACCAATTCGGTTGAAAGTAATCACATATAAAGCATCAATCATATTCAGTTGCGTCATTCTCGACGCAATACTTGCAATACGATGATCTTGTTCTACATCTGGCATACAAAGACGAATGTCCGCTTCTTTATATAGGGGGGATGATTGATCTAGCTTCGTAATTCCAATAACAGTTGCACCTTGTCTCTTTGCATACTGCGCCATTTCAAGCACATCTCTCGTTCGACCAGATGTTGAAATCGCAACAAATATATCGCCTTCTTTTAAATTCGTCACAAGTGGCAACATCATATGAAAATCAGATAGCATCATCGCTGTAAATCCAAGCCGCGTAAATTTATAAGCCCCGTCCATTGCTGGCGTAGCTGATCCGCCTACTCCGTAAAATATAATTTTGCCCGCATTGACAATACGATCCGCTGCTTTCTCAAGTTCCCTCTTATCTATTGCAGTAACACTCGCCTCAATTGCAGCTTTATTCACATAAGTAACTTTATTAAATAAATCATACGGTCCATCTTCTGTATTCATCACTGAAAAATCGTTAATATTATAATCAGCAATCGTTAATTCACGAACGAGTGCTATCTTAAATGCTTTAAAACTTCCGATTCCAATCGATTTACAAAAGCGAACGACACTCGCTTCACTTGCTCCTGCATTCGTTGACACTTCTTTCGTCGTTAAATTCGGTACAATCTCTGCATTCTCCATTATGTACATGGCAACCTTCTTCTCAGCTGGTGAAAATTGATCCATATTACTTTCAATTTTAAATAGTAATGTTGAAGCTTTCACTATTTAACCTCCACTTCTTACGGTTGCGTTCACTTATTTTCTCTTGCTTCAAGAAGGTAATAACCATCATCGCCAGGAGGATGAAACACATTTACAATGCGATTCCCTTTTTGATAAACAGTTCTTTCCCCCTCTGTCCACTTCTTTTCCCAACCGTTCATCCAAATCGCAACATCAGGTAAAAAAGCAGTATATTTCAGCTTCTGACCGTACTCACCATCTGCTTCTTCCGAAAAAATAGAAACCGGAAAATCTTTCACTTTTGATTCTTTCCATGCAGTAAATGGTATACATACTGCAATAAGTACGATTACACCGATAACCTTCTCCTTCGTAATCTTCACACTTCCCTCTCCTTGTCATATCACATACATAGATTTTACCATAATTACAAACCCTTCATGCTATATGATCATTGCTTTTGGGAATAAAAAAAGAGCTTACCTACATCAGATAAGCCCTTCCTGTCTATACAAAATATTTCTTCAAAAGTGGCGGTGTAATAATCGTCGTCAATATAACAACAATAACAATCGCTGTGAAATTTTCTTTCGCTAATAAATTCGCCGTAAGTCCATTTGCTGCGATGATAAGCGCTACTTCACCACGTGATACCATCCCCGCACCAATACTGATAGAAGATTGGCGATTAAATCCTGTCAGTCTTGCGCCTAAGCCGGATCCGATTAACTTTGTGAAAATCGCAACGAGAGTCATAATAATAATGAACCAAAGCTGACTTCCAATGCCTTGAAATGTAATTTCCATTCCGATACTTACGAAGAATACTGGAACAAATATTGCATAAGCAATCGGTTCAATTTTATGTTCCACTTCATGCTTATACTCTGTTTGAGAAATAGCAATTCCTGCTGCAAATGCTCCAATAATGCCTGCAATTCCCATCATTTCACTGTAATAAGAAAAAGAGAAACAAATAATAAGAGCCGCGCTAATTAACGCTTCTGTTACACGAAGCGGGACAAGCATTTTCATAATCCAAGGAACGACTTTCCAAGCAATAAAAACAATACTTACAAAGAAAATAATTTTCTTTACAATGACAAGTGTTATATTCACATCTTGTGTTCCTAAAAAACTCATTACAAATGCTAATAAAATAACGACAATGACATCATCAAATACGGCAGCACCTAAAATTGTTGTACTTTCTCTCGTATTCATTTTTCCTAGATCACGTAGCGTCTGCACCGTAATACTAACCGATGTTGCGCAAAGTAATAACCCTAAAAAAATGGCATGGGATTGTATTAATCCAAACAGCAATCCTGTTACATAACCACCGATGAAAGGAAAAATAATTCCACCGGCCGCTACTGCAAACGACGATTTCAAATTCCGATTTAACTCTTCTAAATCTGTTTCAAGTCCCGCCATAAACATAAGTAACAAAACACCAATCTCACTCAATTCATCAATCAGTTCAGAACTATTAATAATACCAAGTACAGCCGGACCGATAATAATACCGACAATTAACTTACCAAGTACAGAAGGCTGACCAAGTCTTACACTAATGTCACCAGCTAATTTCGTACAAAGTAAAATGACGACAAGTTCAAAATAAAATAACATAGCATCTGCTCCTACTTTAACTTTAATCAGTGGGTCGTTAACCCCCGTCCATTTCTGCAAGTAGTTTCCCCTATTGATCCGCATTTTATTTGTCATATTTTTATTTGACAAAATATTCTGAATTATATTAAGATTAATCCAGCAATTTTAAAAAACTACATACCATAACTGCACCTCCACTTCCTTACTTACTCTTTTTTAATGGGCTCATACTATAGTCGCAGTTATGGAAATGAAAAAACGGGGGGAGAGTCCAAAGTGAAGTCATTATTACGAAAAAAAGCGCTTAGTACTGAATCACCAAAGCAGCTAGCTAGAACATTAACTGCACTCGATTTAACATTTTTAGGAATCGGCGCCGTAATTGGGACAGGGATCTTTGTATTAACAGGTATTGTTGCAGCAAAACATTCTGGTCCTGGTATTATGCTATCATTCCTTATTGCTGCATTTACTTGTGCTTGTGTAGCCTTTTGTTACGCTGAATTTGCTTCTTCTATTCCTGTCTCAGGAAGTGTGTATACTTACGCATACATGACAGTCGGAGAAGTCGTCGCCTTCATCGTCGGATGGTGTTTAATGCTCGAATATTTACTTGCCGTTGCAGCAGTAGCTGTCGGTTGGTCTGGTTATTTGCAATCATTACTACAAGGGTTCAATATACACCTGCCCGCCATAATCGCCTCGGCCCCCGGCGTAGGAAAAGGTGGTCTCATCGATTTACCTGCTGTCTGTATTTTACTTCTTATTACGGGCCTTTTAAGTTTTGGTATACGCGAAAGCGCACGCATTAATAATATTATGGTTCTTATTAAGTTAGCCGTTATTATCGCCTTTATCGTAGCAGGTGCAAAATATGTAAAACCTGAAAATTGGACACCGTTCATCCCATTCGGATACGACGGTATTATTACTGGGGCTGCCACTGTGTTCTTCGCCTTTTTAGGTTTTGATGCAATCGCAACCGCCGCAGAAGAAACGAAAAAACCGCAGCGTGACTTACCAATTGGTATTATCGGTTCCCTTCTTATTTGTACTGTTTTATATATGATTGTATCTTTCGTTTTAACAGGTATGGTTCCTTATACGCAATTAGACGTCTCTGATCCAGTTGCATTTGCATTGCATTTCGTTGGTGAGGATACAATTGCAGGACTACTCGCTGTCGGAGCGATGACTGGAATGACAACCGTTCTCTTAGTCGTTATGTATGGACAAGTTCGCGTTTCGTATGCAATGAGCCGTGACGGTCTACTTCCAAAAGCGTTAGCACGTGTAAATAAAAGAGTAAAAATCCCTTTATTAAATACGTGGATTACTGGCGTTGTTGCTGCTTTATTAGCAGGCCTTTTAGACTTACATTTGCTAGCGAATTTAGTAAACATCGGTACGTTAACAGCCTTTACATTCGTTTGCTGCGCAGTACTTATTTTACGAAAAACACACCCTGATTTAAAACGTGGATTCCGTACACCTTTCGTACCTGTATTACCAGTTGTCGCGATTCTTTGCTGCTTATATTTAATGATCAATTTGTCTAAAACAACATGGATTAGCTTTGCAGTTTGGCTTATAGTCGGCTTATGCTTCTATTTCTTCTACTCTAGGAAACATAGTCATTTAGCTATTGAAAAAACAAATGATGAAAAGAAAAAAGCATAACAAAATAGCTCGCCGTTTTAGCGGCGAGCTATCTTTCTGTACTATTATATTTTTTCGTCAACGATTGTAAAATGAAAAATATGCCGATGCAAGCTGTAAACCATGCCCAATTTCCTATTGGCGTTGCGTATTTCACAATTCCAATACCTACAAGCAATAGGAAAATAATCACCTGATATATGAGCTTCCACTTTTGCATATATTCCCTCCTTTACTTCGTTCCCTTCTTTTTATTCTTCCAGGCATTTAAACTATCAAAGAAGAAATTAATAAATAACGTGCCTAAACCCGCTAATAAAAACGTCATTAAAAATAAAACCCATATACTTTTTTCTTTTAAGAAATAATATCCTACAAGGAGCACAACCGCGATCCATACATATTCAAGAATTCTTTTTAGCTTTTTCTGTTCCAAATTATTCGCTCCTTCATTCTATACTACTTTTAGTATAACAAAAAAGAAGCCTATCATGATAAGCTTCTTTTCTTCTCTCTTATTTGTTTATGCTTTTTTCAACAAGTGAAATCGTATACTCTAATGTACGATTCATCGTTTCTACCTGTGCATCTTTTACTTTTACATCTTTCACTACAGCTTCGGCCACTGTAATTTTTTGACTCAGTGCTTTCACTGAACCGTCCGTTACATTTGCATCTTGCGCTTTTTTCACTACTACTTTTGCAGATTCAATATTGATTTGTAATTTTTCTTTCGGTGTTTTCGGTTGTTCTACTACTTTAGATTGTACAAATGTTACATTAGCTGTTTTTAATTCGTTATATGTTTGAACGATTTGCTCTCCCGTACTCCCTATATTTTCAAACACTTGTTTTGCATTATTATAGCTTTTCTCTAGTTCTTGAAATGCTTCCTTTGAATATTGACCTGGCTTATCACCAAACTCATACGTACCAGCTAACACTTCTTTCCCTTTTCCAAGCTCTTCATATAACGCGTTCACTTGCTCTAATTTCGTACGGTTAGAAAACTCATTGTACGCTGCTAATACTTCTGAAGAACTTAACGCTTTACTATATAATTTCGCAAGCGCAATTTGTCCATTTAACGGAATGCCACCATTTCCATTGCTATCAGGATCCGCTCCAAGTGCAAATGGTACATTTGGATGATACACTTTCCCTGTAGCTGGTTGGCTATTTACTTTTTTACCATCGACATAAATAGCTACTTCACTTCCGTTATACGTTCCTGTTAAATGATACGTTTTGTTCGCTTCTAATTGAACTCCAACACGTTTATAGCTGCCACCAATGTGAGCCCATAATTCAACATATCCACTTCCTGTAGACTCAAATCCAATTCCGCCGCTCTCTGTATTTTGCAAAATACCTTGGCCACGGATTTGATTCATTGAAAATACCGTTTCTAACGTAAATGTATTTGCTACTTTCTCTTTTTGTGCTGCTGAAAATGGAAGGTATCCAAATGTATTAGATTGTCCGTTTAACTTCATAACATTCTTTTTCAATGCTTTATCATATTCAATAGTCACATTGCCCTTCACATCACCTTTTGTTCCAAATGGTGAATTGTCTTTAAATGTACCATCTGCAAAATTCACATCGAAAACATCAGCCTTTGGCACTTTTACATTCGGATCAATATCATCTTTTTTCGTAGTAATTTCTGCCGTTAAAGGCTGCGCACTTTCATTACCAAACGAATCAATTGCAACAACTTCAAGTGTATATGTTTTCCCGCCATCTAACCCTGCCAGTGTAAACGTAAGATCTTTCGGCACTGGATCACGATAAAACTCTGAGAATGCTAACAATTTATTTTTTATTTCACCCGTTTGCTTATCTCTAGCCTGCACACGGTAAGAGTGAACAAGGAGGTTGTCCAACGCTTGTGGGAATGTTACTGTTGCCGCATTTTCTGTTACATTTGATACAGCAAGCTTTACATCCTTAGCAAAGTATGGTTTTTCTTTATCACGATCTTCTACATGTGTAAATGTTTCTTTCTTTGCTGGTAATTTAATTTTCCAAGGCTCGCCTGTCCAAGAATTCGTATGGAAATCACGACGATTAATCGTTACTTCTTTATCATCTACTTCTACTAATAAACCTTGGCTTAACGTACTAGCTCCTGGCGGGATATTCCCTTGTACTTTACCACCTTCAACTTCCATATAACTTACTGAAGATGTACCAACTGATGTAAAGTCTTTTTGATGTATCGATCTCGGATCATCTAATGGATAATGTGAATGACCTGAAAACGTAATAACTTGTGGGTATTCTTTTAATACTGCATTAATTTTTGCGCTATCTTGTGTTCCCCATTCATGACTACCGTATACTGTCTCTTTAATGTGTTGATGTAAAAATACGAAAATTGGTTTTTCTGGGTCATCTTTTTGCGCTTTTGCCATTTCTTCTTTTAACCAATTAATTTGCTTGTCCGAATAATAGCCATGAGTTGTTCCATTCTCTGGAGACATAACAAGGAAGTGATAACCTTTTACCACTTTATGATAATAAATTGATTCCATACCTGTTTTTTCTAAGAAACGCTTCTGTGCGCCCTCTACAGATAAACCGTTCCAATAATCATGGTTACCAAGAGAATTCATTCTCACGGCATCTTTATTTGCATTTTCATTATACACTTGCATGAAACGATCATATTGCTGCACTGACCCTGTATCCGTGAAATCACCTACAATAACAAATGCATCTTGCTTTGGTGCTAGTGTATTAAACTGTTCAATCGCTCTTTTCCAGCGAAATGTATCATCTGTTCCACTGTTTTTAATATGCACATCACTTACAACTGGAAAAACTATCTTCTTCTCACTTGATGCCCTTTCTTGCTTTTTCTCTTCCGCCTTGACTGATGTACTCCACGGAAATGATACGAATGCTAATACAAAAACCATTAATAATCCAATAAGGCCTTTTACTTTTCTTAAAGCATTTCTGTCCACTTGAATCCTCCTCATAATAATTGATTCATTACAAGGGCTATTTTATCTAATACATGTTAATGTCGTTTAAATAACAAATGAACTTTATTAGATTTTTGTAAATATACAGTTAATTAGAAATTAAGTCCAACATTCCTCGTACTATTGTATACAACCACCTTTTGTCTAAAAGAGTCTGATCATTCTTTTCCTATGACTATTCACATATAATCTTTTCTATAACACTAATGATAAGTTAAGGTTTAAGCCTATTAGACAATCTTAATTTTTAATATTTCCTTCTTTTTTTAACACATCGGCCATGCTTTTACATTTAATAGTAATAAAAGACAACTTAAAAGGAGGGGGTATATTGAAGAATAAAAAAAATATCGGCTGTTTCGCTCCTTTATCTATTATTTGTCCAGACCCTTGTCCACCGCCCCCTCCTCCAAATCCAAATTGCGAGCGAGTAACAAATGAATTTGCAGGGAACTTCCTCATAACTAATAACACCATCCCATCTGCCAAAGATGCATCACAATCAATGATACTATGGCAAAGTGATGGGATACTACTTATATCAGGTACTGTCTCGGTTTACAATAGTACTAGCAGCACCGAAGCAATTACAATTCAAATCGTTGGAACAGTAACCAATATTTTCACTGTGTTTCCTGGTAATACAATATCGTACACAGGAAAAGACCTACAGTCGATCAATATTATCAATATAACAAGTAATCCTTCACTATATTTAGAAGGCAAGTACTGTTGCGAATTTACATGTTGCTTATAGAATACCAATTTCATTATTTCCTTAATATAAAAAGCATACCGTTCACGGTATGCTTTTTATGAGATTGGATAACGTACTGTAATACAAAACTCTCCTTGATTAACAGTCGTTCCTGTCGTAGTAATTCGGACAGTAGTAAAATATCGGACAGTGAAAGTACCACTACTTTGTGGTTGTACAGTAATTGTATCAACCACTGTTGCACCTACTAAAAAATCAACTGTAATCGGGTTGGCACCTACATCATACTTCACGTAACCTGAACCATATACTTCTTGCGTGATATTATTTGTATATACAATTTGAGTACCAGCACCTGTAATAGACCAGTCTGTACATACTTGGTCTTGCACAAGTGTTTTATTAGAACAACAAGACAAACTGGAACTTCTCATTCCCATTTCGATCCTCTCCTATTCTGCTATGAAAGTGGATAACGTGTTGTAATACAAAATTCTCCCTGATACGTTCCAGCAGGTGTTGCAGGTAACACAACTTGTATACTATCAAAGCGGCGATACGTAAAAGCAATACTCGTTCCTGGGTTTAATGTTTGTGTATCAATTGTACCCCCAGCAGAATCAAGTACCTCTACAGTAATTGGTCCTGGTCCAACATCATATTTAACAAAGCCAGTACCAATTACGTTTTGGTTAATATTATTTGTATAGAGAACATTATCAATTGCTGTTGCAACTACAGTAGCAGACCACGGACTACACACTTTATCTTGCACATAATTTTTATCTGGACAACAAGTTAATGCTGACCCTGAGCACTCACAAGACATAGTTGTTTCCCCTCTCTCTTTTATATTCCCTATATGTGTATGTCCCTCAGAGTCTTTTGCCTGTACTATTCATCTATTTTCAAAAATTTAACCTGAGTGCTAATGACTAGATAGATTCCGTTCTGTTTCTTTTTTTCATAAATTTATAGATTAATATACCACCTACAATAATAACTACGACCACTAATATCGGTAACATATATTGCCCAACAACATCCGCTGCTTTTTCCCAATGTGGACCTAATTTCATTCCAAAATAAACATACAAAGTCGTTAACGGGAACATTGCTACAAATGTATATATGCTAAATTTCCATATGTTCATTTTCGCCATACCACATGGAACAGAAATAAGCGTTCGAACTCCTGGCACAAAGCGTCCAACAAATGCTACAACCGGTCCATATTTCTCAAAGAAATCATCTGCTTTTTGAATTTGTTCTTCTTTAATGAAGAAGTATTTCCCGTATTTTATTAATAGAGGACGACCACCGTAATAACCGAGTGCATATAACGTTAAAGGTCCTGTCGTTCCGCCGAGGGTTCCGGCTAATACAGCAAGCCAAAAATTCATATCTCCCTCGTACACCCAATAACCAACCATGGGCAAAACTACTTCTGCTGGAATAAATTCAAACGTTAATGCTAACACAACTCCAAAATAAGAAAATTGCTTTAAAAACTCGATTATATCTAAAATAATTTGCTCCATATTTTCTACCCCAACTCCTATCCTACGTTTACGTTATGCTTTTCTTGTAATTGAACCGGCGCCATTTTTACAATTCGGTTCAAAATAAATAATACAATTCCAATATCATCTAAAATACCGATAAACGGTAAGAAGTCTGGAATTAAATCGAGCGGCATCGCAACATAACCAACTAAAAACGCAATAGATAAAATTTTCTTCTTTATTGAAACCTCTTTTGAAGTGAAAAAGTCAAATAGGAATGGAACAAATCGGCGAACATGAAATACAACTCTTAATCTACTAATAAGTTTTTTCATTTTTATATCTCCTCTCTTTGTATACAAAAAGGCCCCTACCAAACATGGTAAGGGTCCTAAAAAAGACAATAAGGGGCCTTTACCATTGCTGGTAAAGGTCTCACTAACAACGAAACGTTGCCAATAAAGCCGAGGGTTTCTCCCTGTAATGACGACTTTACTGTAATAAGTTACTCCCCTTTATATACACAATTTTATACAATCACATTAAAATATTTTGAAGGGCTTGTCAATATATTTTATATCCCACATCCTCCTGCTTAACATTCCGTAAAAACAAAAAACGTATAGGAAATTTCTTACTATCTCATAATATACATAATCATTTTTGAATGAAAGGAGAGGCTTCATTTGCATACCGTATGGAAAGGTGCCCTTTCACTTGGACTATTAAATATAGGAATCAAACTATACAGTGCCGTAGAAGAAAACGATATAAAATTTTTAAGTCTTCATAAAGAATGCTTAACACCTATTAAATATAAAAAATTTGCTCCTGATTGTACGGATGAAGAAATTGATGATAAAGATATTGTAAAAGCCTATGAATACGCACCTCATAAGTACATTATTATGGATGAAAAAGAATTAGCTGAGTTGCAAAAAGCTCACGAACCAAGATCTATTCGTATTATATCTTTTATCCAAAATAACGAAATTGATTCTGTTCTCTACGATCGTTCTTATTTTATAGGCCCTACCTCAGGACATGAAAAATCATATTTATTATTAAAAGAAGCACTTGAACGTACGAATAAACTTGGTCTTATCCATATTTCCATTAGAAAAAAACAACATTTAGCTATTATCCGTAACTTTGAAGATGGGCTTATATTACAAACTATTCACTACCCTAATGAAATTCGCGATATAACAAATACACCTAACTTACCAAGTAACGAAAATTATCCGATTCAAAAACAAGAACTCACAGCAGCAATCAATTTAATCCACCATCTTACAAATCCTTTTGAACAAGAGATGTATACAGATGAGTATAAAGAAGCCCTTACCGAACTAATCGAAAACAAAATTGAACAACAGGAAAAAACCGAAACAATCTCTCCAACTCCAAACATCATCAATATTATGGAGACATTACAGGCAAGTATTGAACAAGCAAAAATAAAAAGAGAAAATAAAGCAGAAAAAGAGGCCAAATAAAATTGACCTCTTTTTTCTTTAAAGCGGATTACATTTTGGCATCTCAAGTCCAGACGATTGTGCTAATTTTAATAAGTAATAACATTCTTCTCTTGCCATATGATCCGCCATTCTAGCAGATAATGCACTTAATATTTCATTCGATAACTCCAGCTCTTCGACCTCATGGAGAAAATGCGAAAATAATTTTAACTCAAGTGAAACATCTTTTGTAAACTTCTTTAATGCAGGAAAATGATGAAGCTCTGTGCGTAAATACCCCGTCATTTCAACTGCCTTTAAGTAAAATTGTTCAAAGTGCTTCGTAAATTCTTCGCTTTTCTCTTTTAATCTTTTTTCAACAAGATCTAATCCACCAGAAATAGACCCTGCATGGCCAGCCGCATCCGTTAACCAAACGAGATGATAATGTAATTCATGAAAAACAGGCGGAACTTCTCCTTTATTTAAAAATTCTAACACTGTTATATACTCTTCTACTTCGTTTACCATATGATTGATGAAAGTTGGCGTAAAATGAATAGTGATTTTTCCCTCGAGTTGTTTCTGTATAATACTTAATTTAAACGTTCGTATTTCCTTTGCGGCTCGTTCTGCCTCTTTTGAAAACGCAATGAGATTCACATTACGAACTTTATTTAACAGATTCGTAAATGTTTCAACAAAATAAGTGGCCTTTTTTATATCCTCTTTTTCCTTCGGAGCTAATGCATCAAGTAAAAATTGCGAATGATCAGTAAGCACCTTTAGCCAAAATTGATGCTCAAACAATGCACTTTCTTCATAATTCCTCTCCACTAAATCCCCTCCGTTTATTCGTCCTTCTCTATCACTTGAATTTTATATCCATCTGGGTCTTGTACTACAATACTCTTCTCACTTTTGTTTTCTGTATATGCAATTTTATAAAACACTAACCTCTTCTTTAAGTTCTCTATGTTAGAAATTGAAAACATTAGTACATCAACCGAATCCGTAACACTCTTCTCACGCCCACCCAAACTACGATTCATTACAAAACTAACTCTCATTGAATCAGCATCATACCAAACCCCTGTTACATCTAATTGGGGTCTTTCTAAACTAGGCTTGATTCCTAAAATCCCTTCATAAAAATACAAAGTTTCCTTTAAGTTTTTCACTTCCAATACAATGAATTGTTTCACATTCTCCACATTCATTCCCCCCGTACCTATTACTTTTTTATATGTGTCATAAAGGCCTATTATGTCTGAATACAATACGTAGTGATGAAGAATATAGGGAGGTTTATTAATGGATAAATATATGAAATCATATGTGCCATATCATAGTCCTCAAGATCCTTGTCCTCCTATTGGTAAAAAATATTACTCTACCCCTCCTAATTTATATTTAGGTTTTCAACCGCCAAATTTACCACAATTCTCACCGAAAGAAGCACTACAAAAAGGAACCTTATGGCCTATCTTTTATGATTATTACGAAAATCCTTATAAAAAAGGGCGGTGACTACTGACGTGAACCAGCCACTACCAGAAGAGTATTATCGACTTTTAGAGAATCTCCAAGAATTAGACTTTGTATTAGTTGAACTAACCCTTTACTTAGACACCCACCCAGACGATACAGCAGCTATTAACCAATTTAATGATTTTTCCTATAAACGAAGAGTATTAAAACAACAGATGGAAGAAAAATATGGACCGCTTCAACAGTATGGAAATAGCTATTCTAATGCCCCTTGGGAATGGAGCAAAGGTCCTTGGCCATGGCAAATATAAAGGAGAGAAACTATGTGGATTTATGAAAAAAAATTACAATACCCTGTTAAAGTAGGAACTTGTAATCCAGCACTTGCAAAATTATTAATTGAGCAATACGGTGGTGCAGATGGAGAATTAGCTGCTGCACTACGTTACTTAAATCAGCGTTATACAATCCCGGATAAAGTCATTGGCCTCCTTACCGATATTGGTACAGAAGAATTTGCGCATCTTGAAATGATTGCTACGATGGTTTATAAGCTGACAAAAGATGCGACTCCTGAACAGATGAAGGCAGCTGGTCTCGACCCTCATTACGTCGATCATGACAGCGCACTTCATTACCATAACGCAGCTGGTGTTCCATTTACTGCAACCTATATACAAGCTAAAGGTGATCCAATTGCCGACCTATACGAAGATATTGCGGCTGAAGAAAAAGCGCGTGCCACATATCAATGGCTTATCAACCAATCTGACGATCCCGACATAAATGACAGCTTACGCTTTTTACGCGAACGAGAAATTGTCCATTCACAACGCTTCCGAGAAGCCGTTGAAATTTTAAAAGAAGAACGCGATAGAAAAATATATTTTTAATACACATATCCTAGCGATATGTGTTTTTTTACGTTAAAAGTTAAATCCTCCCTATTAAACATACAAATAGTATATTTATTCGATTTAATGCATTATTTTTTAATTTTTTCAAAATTCCCTATTGCTTTCTAGTCATCAGACCTTTAAAATAATAACAGTTACTCGACAAATTATTTGAATTTTCGACAAAAATACTCATTAGGAGGATTTTCTTTATATGCGTACAACTTTGAAACCAGCGCAAATACTTTCGATTAGTTTATTACTATTCGCAGTTTTCTTCGGTGCTGGTAATATGATTTTCCCGCCCCTTCTTGGTCTTTCTTCCGGAGAAAATATGTGGGTTTCCATTACAGGGTTTATTATTACAGACGTCGGTTTATCTTTACTTGCTATCGTTGCTGTTGCCCTTGCTGGTGGTAGTTTTAACACTTTAGCGAGCCGTGTTCATCCAAAATTCGCAGCAGTATTCGCTATCATTATTTATCTTTCAATCGGCCCACTATTTGTTATTCCACGAACTGGATCTGTATCTTATGAAATTGGGATTGCACCACTTTTCCCAGATCAATGGTATTCTATGTTAGTTTTTAGTGCGATTTTCTTTACAGTCGTTTACTTCTTATCATTAAATCCATCCAAGCTAGTAGATCATATCGGTAAAATATTAACGCCAATTTTACTTGTAATTATTGCAATTATGGCAACAAAAGCGATTCTTTCACCAGGAACGTTTGCAGAGCCTATCGGTGACTATAAAGACATCCCGTTTTTCAAAGGATTTCTTGAAGGATTTTTAACGTTAGATGCAATTGGCGCTCTCGTACTATCAACAATTGTTGTAAATGCAATTCGTCAAAACGGTATACAAGAGAAGAAATCTATCGCGAAATATACAATCATTTGCGGAAGTATCGCTGCTCTATTCTTAACAATTGTTTACTTCTTACTCGGTTATATCGGAGCTTCAAACGGAAACTTGGGACAATTCGAGAACGGTGGTCAACTATTAGCAACTGTTATGTACCAATTCTTTGGGACAAGCGGTAATGTTTTATTAAGTATCGCCATTATCTTCGCTTGTTTAACAACAGCAATTGGTGTTGTAAGTGCATTCGCCAACTATTTCGCAACAGTATTAACAAATGTTTCTTACAAAAAGCTCGTACTATACGTTTGTATCTTTAGTTTCGTTATTTCAAACTTAGGATTAAGCTTATTAATTAAAATCACACTACCTGTATTAATTATTTTGTACCCAATTACAATCATTTTAATTTTCGTATCATTTATCGATAAATATACGAAACGTAAACCTTCTGTCTACATCGGAGCAATGATCGCAGCATTCATTATTAGCTGTATTCATGCACTCGATAATGTGGGAATGATACCAAGTTTTATCGCTAATATCGTACACACGATTCCTTTTTATAACTTAGGAATCGGCTGGATCGTTCCAGCAATAATTGGTGGTATAATCGGATACTTTATTCCGCAAACAGAAGCTGAAGGTGAAGTTTCTGCAAAGTAAAAAGAAGCAAGCATGAAATCCATGCTTGCTTCTTTTTCTCTTCACATCGTATGTTTAAACGTAAACAACTCTTCCTTTGACTGTACAGCAGATTGTTCCTCTTCTACAACTTCCTTCTTTATCTCTCCCCCTAATCGAACTTTCAACATCGCCTCTTCTAGACTTTTTACAATCATATTTCCTGAAAAAATGGTAAGCCCGAAAAATGTAATTGGGACGAGAGGAATCCATGGATGCACTGTTAAAGATCTAAAATAGACTCCAATTAGCCCTGACCATTCATGTGTGTAAGATTCTATTTCTTCTATCGGTCCTAAAAACTTAACCGTTCCGCCAAAGAATATTTCTAGTAACCCTAAGTGCAGTAAAATAGTAAGAGTCTGCGTAAACTGCTGAAAAAATACAAGTATAAACGTCATATAAAGGTGCGGGAAAAGATGCTTTATAACAATATGTCTTCTCGATCCACCTAATATGCGTGCGGCATCAACAAATTCCTCCGTTCGCAATTTACGAACTTCCTTCGCAACATACAGTGCAATAACTGGCATTACAAGCATTACAAGTAAGACAACTTGAAACGAAGCCCTTTCAAAAAAGGTTGTTGTTTCCTCTCCACTTCCAAATGTACTTGCAAATTGAAGAAAAAAGTACGCAATCATAACTGTCGGAATAACTGTAAAACTATCAAAAAAAGCCTCAATTTTTGAAAAACCTCTTTTTACATATGTTCCAAGTACAACACCAAAGAACACACCTATTACCATTCTAAGTGCCGCAATTAAAATAGATATACCAATCGTCCACTTCGCACCCTCAATGACTAAATGTAACAGGTCATACCCTTTCCGATCTGTCCCAAGTAAAAATTGTAATGAAGGTGAAAAAGGTGGCACTTGTGGATTTTCATCCGCATCATATTGCAATGTAACTTGTCTAATATGCCCATCATTCCATAACGTATTTCCGATGCTCAAAAGAACTAATAGGAGAAGAAACCCAATGCTTATCCAAAATCTTTTATCACGTTTTATATACGTCCACATATTATAATCTCTCCTTCATCGCAGCCGGAATGAGATAATGAAACAATTTAAATAAAATAAAAATCGGAATATATATAAGAAGCACACTAACGATGAAAACCTCAACTCTAATACCAAAATAAGATTTCAAAAACATAAAAATACCACCCGTATTAAAAATCCATTCTATAATATATAAATTAGATAACATAAAAAAGATATTCGTTTTCGCAAAGAATAATGTACTAAGCAACACATTTCGTAAAATATGACGATTTAAAATATGAAAGCGCCCCAGCCCTTTCGCCTTAGCAAATAGTACATAATCTTTTTCTAGTTCATTTTCAAAACGAAGCACGACCATTTTTACAAACATAATCGTAGTCGGGATGCTCAAACAAAGTATCGGCAATCCTCTAATTGACTCGCCTCCAATTGAAGCAATTTGAAAAGGTAAAAAACCTGTTTGTTTAAAAAACCATATAACTAAAATTTGTGATACTAAAATAAGAAGGATATCTGGAATAGATTCTAGGAAGATAAGAAATGATTTAATTCGATGTTGTATACGCGGTGAACTACTCATAATTACATAAACAATACAAAATGCTACAAATAATGAAATAAAAAAAGCAGCTAAAAAAATAATAATCGTTTCTTTATAATGGACGAACAGCTGCGGAAATAAAAATTTACCTTTCACATATTGCAAATTGGAAATATCCATTAAGTTCACAAACACTTCTTTTAAACTCTGTATGTACTTTGATACATCCAGCTTAAATCCATAAAACAATTTCGGCAGAGCCCCTAACATAATAATCCCCAAAATCGAAATAATAAATTGAATTGTCACTTCCATCCCATTCAGAAAAACTTTTTTGACCACGTTTTCCCTTCTCTCTCTTTATATTTTACTCTCTAATTTTATTCTTAATTTTCTGAATTGTAAATATTCAAACATAAAAAATCACTAGGTTATGATCCTAGTGATTCTTTATGCGCATGCCTTTCTCTTTTTGCAAACGGCATATACAAAATAAAACACCCAATAAGCGCTGCGAGTTCTAATGAAATAATATAGTAAGGATGCGGTCCTAACATATCGAGTAATGAAGCTGTTTCTGGCTTATGAGCTAAAAACATATAATTACCGCCTGTTTTATAATTCACAAACGAAACAAGCGGAATCAATATGTTTAAAAATATCATCGTACGCTTAATAGATTGCAAGGTCGGTCTATAGCCTTCCACCCAAGTCATAAAGAGTGGTGCCCAAATGAGCAATATATGCGCGATAAAATATTCAATGAAACGAAAATGCGGAAAAGCATACTGCAAGTTTGGCGTTAAAATAGCTTGTGATGCACCAATAATTCCCGTGAAAAATACAATCTCATATATGCGGTAACTTTTCGTTACGATCATAATCGACGCTAATAATAAACTAATCGTACATAATTCAAACGGTAATGAAGTAGCTAGCTCAAAAATCCCCGCTTTCCACTCCCACATATGAAGCCCAATTTCACTACCTATAAATAAAAATGCAATTGCATATCGAACCGTTATATTCCACTCACTTTGACGTAATACATCTTGGTATTGATACAGAAAAAATATCCCCACCAACATAATAAATAATATAAGGGCATGTTGCCTTGAGTATGGAATAAATGCTTTTAATGGGTGTGCGCTAAAATAAGCTTCCATCTTCCTTCCTCCTTTCCTCCATACAATATTATTGTAAGAAAGAAACGACGAGTCAATTCATTTGCTTACACTAGGACAACCTCTACCTTACATTTACATATTCATACCTTACAAAACTGTAAGGTTATTGTAAGCTAAAACGATTTGTCAGATTCTTTACCTCTTCTATACTTAATGTAGATACTAAAACGAACGAAAAGGTGATAAATAGATGAAGAAGAAAAATAAAGTGTTAATTACTAGTGTAGTAGCAATCGGAATTGCAGCTGGATCATACTTTGCATTTGCTGGTGGCGGTTCAGATGTAGCAATGGCATATAGCGGATATAAAGTAACCGAAAAACAAATCCAAAACGCGCAAAAATTTGGTGGCGAAGTTATTCCAAATGGAATTGAAACTATTTCATTCGATCCAACAAAAGGAACATATGAATTAGCTGTGAAAAAAGGCGATGAAGTGAAAAAAGGTCAGCTTCTATTTAAATACAATGATCCGACTGCGAAACAAGGTGTAACAGAAGCAGAAATGCAAAAGAAAATCGCACAAAAAGAAGTAACGTTGCTCCAAAAACAAATTGATGTAGCGAAACAAAAATTACAAAAAGATAAAAATGCAGGCCTTCCTGCTGAAGCATTAAAAGCATCAGAAGCCGAAGTTGGGCAATTAGAATCACAAATTGAAATGAAAAAGTTTGAAGTTGAAAAAGCTGATGAAATGATTAAAGCAGCAAAAGAGAAAGTAAACAATCTTTCTGTAACAAGTCCTGCTGATGGCGTAATTGATGATATCGTAAAAACTGCTGACGAAAAAACAGGTATGAGCGGAATTACTCTTCGTCACGCTGGTCAATTTAAAGTAAAAGGTCAAATTTCTGAATATGAGCTTGCTAGTATGAAAGTTGGGCAAGAAGTAACTGTTTCATCAAAAACTGTCGCTGGTAAGACTTGGACAGGAAAAGTAACAGAAATCGGTTCTACACCATTAAAGAGCATGGATGAAAATAAAACTGTTTCTAACTATCAATTCACTGTCACATTAGATAATAGTGACGAATTACAAAACGGCTTCCACGTTTACGTAACAAGTAAATCTGGCGAAGCAACTGGTACAATTGTTCCGAAAAGCAGTATCGTGAAAAAAGGTGACAAAAATGTTGTCTTCGTTGTAAAAGACGGTAAGGCGAAAGAACAAGCAGTTACTGTTGAATTCGAGACTGATAGCGAAGCAAAAGTTTCTGGAGTGAAAAAAGGAGAGGAAATTATCTCTAAACCTGAAAAAGACTTAAAAGATGGTATGGAGGTTGTCGCCCAGTGATTAACTTAAAAGGCATCACGAAATCCTTCCAAAATGGTGCAGAGTCCGTTCAAATATTACACGGAATTGACGTAACACTGAACCAAGGAGAATTCACTTCAATTATGGGACCTTCTGGTTCTGGTAAATCAACACTAATGAACATTATCGGTTGCTTAGATAAACCGACGACAGGTACGTACGAACTAGCCGGTCAAAATATTTCAAACATGACTGAAACAGAACTTGCACACGTACGTAATAAAGAGATCGGATTCGTATTCCAAAACTTCATGTTATTACCGAGACTTACAGCGCTTCAAAATGTAGAACTACCTCTTATTTACGCTGGAGTCGATAAAAAAGAAAGACGCGAGCGCTCATTAGCCGCTTTAACAAAAGTCGGTTTAGCTGATCGCGCTACTCACTTACCGAACGAATTATCCGGTGGTCAAAAGCAACGTGTCGCCGTTGCCCGCGCAATCGTAAATAACCCGAAATTCATTTTAGCCGATGAACCGACGGGAGCACTTGATACGAAAACAAGTACACAAATTATGGACCTCTTTTACGAATTAAATAAACAAGGCTCAACAATCATTATGATTACCCATGACCGTGAAATCGGGGAAGCTGCAGCACGTCAAATTGTAATTCGTGACGGAAATATCGTCCAAGATTGGAGAGGTTAATTTTGAATACGAGTGAAAATATACGCATGGCCCTTTCCTCTATCTTTGCTCATAAAATGCGTTCTATCTTAACGATGTTAGGTATTATTATCGGTATTAGTGCCATTATTACTATCATTTCAATGGGTGATGGTACAAACGCAAAGTTTAAAAAAGAATTAGGCCAAGGAAAAGATAACGAAGTAACGATTTACTACAACAATCCTGATTACGGAACAGATAGTGCCAAAATCACACCTGATATGCTAAACCGTCTGCAAACTGTACCAGGCGTTAAAGATGTGTATCCAGACGTAAGTATGAAAGTAAAAGCATCTGCTGGTTCAAAAGATGTAAATCTTGATTTAAAAGGTGGAACAGGCGCCTTTATGACAGATTCGAAAATAAAATTAGTTCACGGTCGTGAATTAAATGACAGTGAACTAAATCAAGCAATCCCTGCTGTTATATTAAATGAAGAAGCTTTCAACAAATTATTTAGTAGTGGTTGGGAATCAAATCAATACACAGATATAAAAGGAAAGCCGTATAAAATAGTTGGTGTATACGAAACGAAAAATGACTTTGGAATGCCTATGCCTGAAGGTTATACATCACTTGAAAATGCGCCTGTCATTTCAGGAGTAAATGAGTATGACTCTGTAAGATTAACAATGACCTCTCCGACAGAACGTAAAAGTGTAGAAAAACAAGCTGTTTCTGTCTTAAACGAAATGAAAGCTCCTAAATTTGAGCACAAATTCGAAGCACAAGATTTAGGTGAATTTACGAAACAACTAGACGAATCAATCGGTATGATGAAAATGGTATTCGGTGGTATTGCCGCTATCTCCTTACTTGTTGGTGGTATCGGTGTAATGAACATCATGCTCGTATCTGTAACAGAACGTACACGTGAGATTGGTATTCGTAAAGCACTTGGTGCAACACGTGGTAAAGTATTAACACAATTCTTAATCGAATCTTGTATATTAACAGGACTTGGTGGTTTCATCGGATTCATGCTCGGTATTTTCTTCGCTTGGATCGTCTCAATCTTTGCTGGATGGCCACTCGTTGTCTCAAAAGAACTTGGACTTCTTGCAGTAGGTATCTCAATGTTAATCGGTATTATATTCGGTTTACTGCCAGCTAACAAAGCTGCCAAACTGGATCCAATTGAATGTTTACGATATGAATAAACAAAAACGTAGGAGTTTACACTCCTGCGTTTTTTATTTATCTACTAAATTGAGTTTCTTCTATTATATATGTTTCACGTTACAACTACCATTCTAATACTCTTCATTATTTATAGGTACTAAGGCTATTATCTAATTCTATTATTGCAAAAATACTATGTAATAGACGAAAATCAAGGCGTAATTTTTTCCATACTTCGACTGATTTTGTAACAATTATATCGATATTTTATTAAATTTCACCTCATTTATATATTTTCACGCCTAAAAAGATTATCGTTTCATAACTAAATTTCCATTCAAACAGTAAAATAAGCTGTTTTTGTAACGCTATAGATATCATCAAGAAATATTACTGTAACATTATTAACGTTACAGTAATTGAAATACTACTCATTTTGTGTTTCATATGCCCTAATACGCCAAAAAACAACAAGGAAGCGCTATCAGGATATTTATGGAATTGTTACAGAATATTAATGCCCCGTTACGAAAGCTTTGTAATTTTATGTTTTTCGCAAATAAGAAAATAATGGTTGCTATAATGAGGTCAACGAAAACAAATGCAATGGAGGCTATTATGAAAAAATTTATGGGTATAGCAACAGCAGCGGTTTTTGGTCTTGGGATTTTCACAACATCTGCTAAAGCAGAAACAATCGTAACGACTGACGTACTAAACGTACGAGAAAACCCAACTACTGAATCAAAAGTTGTAGGAAAATTATTAGATGGATATAAAGTAAATGTTTTACATACAGAAAATGGTTGGTCAAAAGTTCAATTGAATAGCGGTAAAGAAGCTTTCATAAGCGCTGACTATACAAAAGACACTTACTACGTAACAGCAAACGTATTAAACATACGTGCTGGAGCAAACACAGACTCAGAGATTCTTGGTAAGTTGAAAAAAGATGATGTAATTGAAACAACACACCAAGTACAAAATGATTGGATTCAATTTGAATATAACGGAAAAACAGCTTATGTTCATGTTCCTTACTTAACAGGTAAAGCACCAGTTAAAGTTCAACCAGTAGCTAAAGTTGAAAAAACGACTACAGTTCAAGATACAGCTAAAGTTCGTGAAGCAGCTAAAGTTCGTGAAGCAGCTAAAGCTCAGGAAGTAGCTGAAACTCAAGCAAAAGCTAAAGCAGTGGAAGCAACTAAAGCTCGCGAAGCAGCTGAAGCTCAAGCAGAAGTTAAAGCTCAAGAAGCGGCTAAAGCTCGTGAAGCAGCTAAGGCTCAAGAAGCGGCTAAAGCTCAGGCAGATGCTGAAGCTCAAGCAGAAGTTAAAGCTCAAGAGGCTGCTAAAGCTCGTGAAGCAGCTAAAGCTCAAGCAGATGCTGAAGCTCAAGCAGCGGCTAAGGCTCAAGAAGCAGCTAAAGCTCGTGAAGCAGCTAAAGCTCAAGAGGCAGCTGAAGCTCGTGAAGCAGCTAAGGCTCAAGAAGCAGCTGAAGCTCGTGAAGCTAAGGCTCAAGAAGCGGCTAAAGCTCAAAAACCAGCTACACAACAACCTGTTGCAAAAGAAACTGAAACAAGTACACCATCATCTTCTCGTGAATTACGTGTTGTAGCAACAGCTTACACAGCAGATCCACTTGAAAATGGTTATAAAGCAGGCGACCAAGTAAAATCAGCTTTAGGCCACAACTTAACAGCTAATCCAAACATGAAACTAATTGCAGTTGATCCAAGTGTCATTCCATTAGGTTCAAAAGTATGGGTTGAAGGTTACGGAGTAGCAATCGCTGGTGATACTGGTGGAGCTATTAAAGGTAATAAAATCGACGTTTTAATGCCAGATAAAGGTTCATCAAGTAGCTGGGGACGTAAAACAGTTACAGTTAAAGTATTAAACTAGTTAGTAAAAAAAGAGCCAGTCTCATCGTTGAGACTGGCTCTTTTTTTACTCTATTAAACTACTGAAAAATAACATAGTAAATGAAATTATATCAACGATTTTTCAAATATATCTATCGTAACCTACAATATATCAACGATTTTTCGAATATATCTATCGTAACTTATAATATATCAACGATTCGACAAGAGATATCGATTTACCGACAAATTTTGACGTTAAAAGTACTTTAATATTAAAAAGGCGGTCCAAAATTTGGAACGCCCCCTATCTTCCCTATTCCACACAAGTAAATTGCGTCCAAGCTCCTACATAATCTAGTAAGAATAACTCCTCTTCCGCAATTGTACCGACGATATTTTTCCGTTCATCTATCGGCATTTCTTTCAGAATGATTTGCAGTTCACCTTTATACTTACCAAATGAATTGTTTCCAATTACAACTTGCCCTCTTTCCTGCAGCACACTTTCACGCACTGGGAAGTCATAATCTTTGTACTTTTTACGTACTTCTGTAGAACGTACCATATACTCTGTTATGTCGCCGCGCCTTACGTGTAATTCTTGCAGCGTAGCTCTCTTCTCTACTTCAGTCGCTTCGTCTACAAAGTGCACTTTTAGCTGTAACATGTAGCGATTTAAGTTTCCTAGTTTCTCTAACTCTTCCTCACTCGCATAAGCATTTCCGATAATGACATCATCAATTAACCCTGTTGCCCATAAATGCTTCGCTTGTACTTCAATTGGTAAATTACGATGCTCTTCTAATGTACATAATCCATCGTTAATATCCCATGGACCGATGTTTGCGACATGTGATGTAATAAAGGCTGCACTGCGAATACCATGCTTTTTAAAGCGTTCACTACAGCGAATGAAATAATCGTATGGAAGACCAGTGAATTTTTGCGGATAAAAATTATGGCAACCAATTAAAGCTGATTTATTCGCTTGATGCGAAAGAATATTTTCTAAGTACGCAATATCGTTACTTACATTTAACTCAATTTTTAAACCGTACGGATTATTCGTCATTTTCGCTTCCGTTAATCCGTCAAAACCTACATCTAAACGAATACCGTCTGCGCCTAATTCTGCGAAAAATGATAGATCGCTATAACTAATACCAAGCTGATCAAACACAGCTGGAGCTACATCTAAAATAACTTCCATATTGTTATCTTTTGCGTGATTGATAATCTCTTTAAATTCAGCTACAATTTCTTCTTTCGGACGATTCACAGATAACAAACAAGTAAATATTCTTGAGAAACCGTGTCGTGCCGCTGCGGAAATATAAGCCATATCTTTTTCTTTCGTTGAATGTTCTGGATAAAGTGAAATTCCTAATTTACGCTCCATGCTTTTGCATCTCCTTCACACGTTGTATTAATGCCATGCTCGTAAATCTATATTTTGCAGATAAACACGTTGCACATAAAATTGTCGGTACAATAATTACGTACGGTGATTGCAATCCTAACATTACATATGCACCCATTGAACAACCGATAAATAAAACTGATACTAGTAGTAACACTAATAAAGATTTACTTTGTACCCATTTCGAATAATGGGCAATACACTGTCCGACCACGAATGTAATTAAGATGATAATTGCTCCGAGCATTCTGTTTTCTCCTCTCCTGCTAATTGTTGTTTCTCATACATTTTGAAGAATGGATAGTAAATAACGAATGAGATGACAAAGTTAACAAGTACAAGTACACCAGCCATAATTGTCCAGTCCGTACTAATTACCGCTGCAATTGGTGCTAACATCGTAAATGGCAGTTTCGCCATCATAAGTGGAATCATACCTGAAACAACTGCAAAATATGATACTGTCGTTGTCACTAACGGTGTAATAACGAACGGAATAATTAAGATTGGGTTCATTACAATCGGAGCCCCGAAAATAATTGGCTCGTTAATATTGAATAAACCTGGTACGAATGATAATCTACCTAACTCTTTTAGGAACTTAGATTTAGAGAACATAAACATAATTACTAAAGCTAACGTTGAGCCTGATCCGCCAATCCATACGAACCATTGAATGAATTGCTCTGTAAATAAGTTTGGTAACTGATGTGCATTTCCTGTAGCCGTGAATACTTCCATATTTTCAAGAATTGCTGAATCCCACATCGGACGAATAATTGGTCCTAAAATCGCTGGTCCATGTATACCGAATGACCAGAAAAACACGATTAAGAATACTGTTAATAAACCACCGAATAAATTATTTCCTACTAATACTGATTTTAATGGTGCGATTAAATATGTGATCGTTGTATTCACATCAAATTTCAAACCGTAGCGAATGCCCCAGAATAAAAGAATAACTACTAATGTTGGAATTAATGCTGCAAACGAATTTGAAACTGCTGGTGGTACACTGTCTGGTAATTTTATTGAAATATTATGCTTAATCATAAAATGATAAATTTCTACTGCAATTAATGCTGTAACAATTGCGCCGAATAAAGACGTTGCACTTAATGTTCCTACTGAAATATATCTCCCTGCATCAATAACACCTGGTACAGCTTTCGTAATTTGAATTGGTTCAACTGATGCTAGTAAAAAGGCGAGTACAGATAATAACCCTGCACTTAACTGATTGAGCTGATAAAAGTTCGCGAGCGAAGCCCCTACACCGAACGCTGCGTATAATGCCATTAGTCCTACTGTAAATCGGAATGGAATATCTAAAATATGGCGAAACGGTGCAATCCATTCCATATATGCATCAATTGGTAAATTTAAAAAGATAACGAAAAATGATCCGACGATTGTTAACGGTAATGTAGAAATAACACCGTTTCGAATTGCTAATAAATGTCGTTGTCCTGCGATTTTTTGCGTTGTTGGCATAATCTTTTGTTCCATAAAACTCATAAACCCATTCATCAATAGCCCTCCTCTTTCTCTCTACTATAAAAGAATGAAATAAACTTTATAACATTATAATGTTTGTATTTAAAAAAATATAATTATGCTAAAACTAATTGTTCTGCTTGCTTAAGCACCTTCAAACCATCACACATGCCATAATCTCGTTGGTCTATAATCGCAACTGGTATATTGTATGAATTTGCAAGAAACTCTACAGCTGGAAATAAATATTTCACTTGTGGACCAATTAAAACGACATCGGCTTCCTTAATTTCAAGCTTCACTAGTTCTGAATCAACTGCCTTAATTTTATAATTCTTCCCCTGTTTCTTTGCCTCTTCTTGCATTTTTCTTACGACCATACTCGTTGACATACCTGCTGCACAACATAATAAAATGTACATCTTATACGGTCACTTTCTCTTCTACTCGTTTATGAAGAGCAATAAATTCTTCAGCCAGTTCTTTCACTGTAATTGCATTCATTAAATGATCTTGTGCGTGCACCAACAGTAAACTAATTTCTGCATGATTTCCTCTTGCCTCTTCTTGAATTAAATCCGTTTGAATACGATGCGCTGCTGAAATTTCCTCACTAGCAAGTTTCATCTTTTCACCGGCATTCCCGAAATCTCCTTGTCTTGCAAAAGCAATTGCTTCAAGCGCCGCACTTCTCGCATTGCCACCATGTAAAATTAACGCAAATGGAGTTTGCATATCAGCCATTTTAAATTCCCCCAAGCTATATGTTTTCTATATTTCCATCTTATTATGAAAACGCATACAATTAAACATAAAAAACTTCCGTTATGTAACGGAAGTTTTTATATACTTTTTCAAAATGATAATAAAATCTCTTGAAAATCTTCAATTACCTCGGTCTGAGTAAGTTTCTCTATCGTAGTTTGACTAGACATAATATCATATAAAAAATCATAAAGCCTTTGCAAATCTTCATTATTATTGCGCTTTACACTAAATAAAATAATTACTTGTACTTTTTTATCTCCCCAATCAACAGCCTTTTCAAGTGTGCAAAACATCAAAAAAGTTTCCTCACTTAATAACTGCATCGGATGCGGGATTGCAACTGAATTCCCCACCGCTGTCGGAGACGTATTTTCTCTTTCCATAACAGAAGCATAAAAGTTTTCTGGTACATAGCGTTTCTCAGCAGCTTTCTCACATAAAAACTGAATAACATCCTCTTTCGTAGAAGCACTATAATTTAAAAAGATTAAATCTTCCTTAATATAAGGCTGCACACTAGTATTCACATGCGTAAACAACCGCTGACCAATCGATTTAATCTCTTTATCATCAAATATTGAATTCACTTTTATAACTGGAACAGGCAAGCCACTCGGTATATGAATCGTACTAATAATACAATCTATTTTTTCTTTATAAAGATCTTCTACTTTCAATTGATAATAGCCTGTAATACCTACAATCTCTAATTTATCTCGGAACTGTGATAAAATTTTATATTTTAATAGTTGGGCACTTCCTTGACCAGTCGCACAAACTAATAAGCATCTTTTCTTTTGATTTTGCTCCTGCAAACGGCTCATAGCTCCACCGAAGTGAATTGCAATATAACCAATTTCACTTTCAGGGATCGATTCACCCGTATATTCACCAATGATATCTCCAACGAGAACCGCAATTTCAAAAGCATACGGATAATTCTTTTTCACTTCTGCCAAAAGAGGATTTCTCGTATTTAACTTATACTTCAAACGATTTAATAACGTTTTTAAATGAATACCAAATCCAAATAATAATTCTTCATCATAATAAAAAATAAGATTCCGTTCTTCCGCTACTTTAAAAAGAATATGTTGCATAAATGCATATATATCTTTCCCTAATAGCTCTTCTATATTTTCATAGCGATTTCTCGTTGTAACAGCAGTACTTAATAAATGCATCGTCACATATAATACTTCTTCTTCTGGAAATGAAAATTTTAACGCTTTCTCTAAATCTCCTAAAATCTGCTTCGCAATTGTATATTCTTTCTTTATTATAAGTTCTGATTGCTCCGCATGCAGTCCTTTCATATAATGTTGACTTTGACAACGCTTTAATGCGATTGCAATATGAATGACTAAATTATCAATTTCTAAATCAGATAAATATATTGTTCCGCCTTCAATATACTTTAATATAATTGAACGAATGAGTGATATATGCGGTAGCGATAAATATGTCTCCGTCTGCTCAAATTGCTCATGAAACGGAGTATGGTCATAACGCGGTAAACCATATTGTGATAAACAAGAACGAATATTAAATTCCTCTCCAACAATACGTATACCATAATACGGTCTCTTCTCAATTTGTAATTTATAGCGACCACATATATCTGTAACATCTTTCATAATTAAATTGACCGTTGATTTGCTCACATACATCTCTTCCGCTAATTCTGAAAGCTTCACATATCCCTCTGTCATTAAAACACGCTGCAGAATGTACGCTATTCTTTCTTCATAAGAAGTTGGGATCTTTTCCGTCTGTTTTTGAAATAGACTCACACAAAAGTCTTCAAATTTCTTCTTTTGTATAATTTCTAATTCGTACCCAGTCCCTCTTTGCGATTCGATTTTCGCTCCATTTTCTTCCAATATATCATTTAATAATTTTATATCCTTTTGAATCGTCTTCGTCGATACATGTAAACGGCCCGCTAAAAAAGCTCGATTTAACATCGATTTCTCTTCTAAAAATTCCTCTAAAATAGAAATTAATCGCTGATGCACCTTTGTCATAGCTCTTCCTCTCGCTCTTTATATATAAAGGGGGAAAAGCTGCTGAAATCAGTAGTTTTTCCCCTTTATATTCTCTCTATTTCTTTAATGTAAATCCGAATTTATCCCATGCTTGTAAATAGTCTAGTAAGAAAATCTCTTCTTCTACAATTCGACCAACTACATTTGTTTTTCCTGTATTCACCATATCTTTTAATGCAATTTGTAATTCGCCTTTATACTGACCATATTGTTCATTATCAATTAATAAATCCCCACGCTTAATTTCACGCGTATTATGAGGTTTAAACTCTTCTTTTTTATATTTCACACGACTTTGTGTAGAACGAATCATATATTCAGATACATCTCCGCGATAAAAATGTGGTTCGTTTAATACGATAATTCTTTCTAGTTCTGTCGTTGTATCATATATTTCTATATCAAATGTTTGTTTCTCTTTATTTAATGCACCTAGTGCTTGTAATTCTTCTTCTGACGCATATGCGTTTGCAATAATAACATCATCAATTAATTCCGTCGCGAATAAATGTTTCGCCTGTGTTGTCATCGGTAATTCACGATGCTGCTCTAATGTACATAACCCTTCTGTTACTGGCCAAGGTCCATATGTTGCATCAAATGATGAAATAAAAGCAGCCGTTCTCATACCGTAATCTTTAAATTGTTTCGAGCATTTAATGAAATGATCGTATGATAACCCTGAATAACGATGCGGATAAAAATTATGACAACCAATTAAATTTTCACGATTTGGTCTATGACTCATAATGTTATCTACATACTTCGTACCATTGCTCATATTAATCTCAATTTTCAAACCATACGGATTATAAGTCATAATTGATTCTTCTAATCCTGAAAAACCAACATCTAAACGAATACCGTACGCACCCAATTCATGGAAGAATGATAAATCATTATACGAAATACCTAATTGTTCAAAAACAGATGGACTAATATCCACTAATACTTGGAACCCTAATGCATTCGCATGTGAGATCGTTTCTTTAAATTCTTCAATAATTTTCTCTTTTTCTCCATCCACAGATAATAAACATGTGAACACACGTGTAAACCCATATTTACTTGCTAATGTTAAATACTCCTTATCTTTCTCTACTGTTGAATGTTCTGGATAAATAGAAATACCTAATCGTCTCATATGTACACGCCTCTTTCTTCATCATATTGTAAACCTTTTCAAATATATGTAGTGAAAAAGTATATATCCCCTTCTTGTTCACTACTCCTTTGAATCCGCTTTCTTTAAAGAAAAAACAATTTCTATCATTCTTAACACCTACAAGTCTATACATCTATACTTTACATCTTTTTTTCATAGTTGTGTAGCCTTTACACAAATTTGTCAGTTTTTCACCTTAAAAATTGTTATCCGTTTTCAAGACACCTTCCTTGACTGTTGCATTGGCCAATACATATACTCGAAAGAAAAGAGAAAATTTTATATAGGGGATGAATATATGGGAGAAGCAATACTCGTAAAACGAGAACCGTTATGGACAAAAGAGTTTGTTGCTTTAATTTTTGCAAACTTATGTATGTTTTTAGGGTTTCAAATGTTAATTCCAACCTTACCTGTTTATGTGAAAGAAATTGGTGGCACAAGTTCAAATATCGGATTTGTTGTCGGCATGTTTACCGTTGCGGCACTTTTTGTTAGACCGCTAACTGGGAACGCCTTGCAAAAATTCAATAAAAAAATCATTTTAATGATCGGTACTGCTATCTGTTTACTCGCTATGGGCAGTTACCTTTTCGCCTCAACTATTTTTCTCTTGCTTGCTGTTCGTATTTTGCACGGAGCTGGTTTCGGCATTACAACGACTACATATGGAACTGTCGTTTCTGATTTAATTCCCTCAGCTCGCCGCGGAGAAGGCATGGGATATTTTGGTCTTTCTGGAACACTTGCAATGGCCCTCGGTCCACTTATCGGACTATGGCTTATGCAAACATATAACTTCACAATTCTTTTTTTATGTGCATTATCGTGCACAATTGTTTCATTAATATTAACGAAACTACTTCAAATCCAAAAAACGAAACAGCCTCCACAACAATCATCTAGTACTTTTCTCGATGGATTTATTGAGCGTAAAGCTTTACTTCCTTCATTATTAATATTATGTATTACATTAATGTACGGAGGAATCGGAAGTTTTATCACACTATTTGCTACAGAAGTCGGCATAGCTGATATTAGTCTCTTCTTTTTATGTAACGCACTAGCAATCGCTGTGACACGTCCATTCTCTGGAAAGCTATATGATGCGAAAGGCCATACATTCGTCATCATTCCGGGAGTTATTATAACGTTTACAGGTATTATTTTATTGTCGTATACGACGACAATTCCGAGCTTAATTATTGCTGCAGCATGTTACGGAAGTGGTTTTGGAGCGATCCAACCTGCACTACAAGCATGGATGATTGACCGCGTAGCACCGCATCGACGCGGCGTAGCAACTGCTACATTCTTCTCCGCATTTGACCTTGGAATCGGCGCTGGAGCGATTATCTTTGGATTTATTGCTCACTTTACAAACTATGCAACTGTATATCGTTACTCCTCTCTATTACTTATTGCTTTTCTCTTCATTTACATTACAAGCATAAGAAAACAAAAGCATGGCGATAAAAACACGGAAAAAGCTGCTGGATAATTCAGTGGCTTTTTTATCATGTTAAAAGAATTGTTTTCCCTCATTTTGCTGTTCTAAAACTACATGCATTTCCCTACATATTTTTTTACCGTTCATCAAAAAATATACGATGAACTTGCATACGCTTTCCTTGATATTCGACTGAACAACATTATTCTAAAAAGTGTGATTTCTTTACAAAATTAAGATTTATACAAGATAAAAACCAATGAAATGCAGTTGTTTCTTTAAGGGATTGTAAACTTTTATTCCCTTTGTAAATTTAGTGTAAATTTTACTAGCAAACCGTTTACAGTGACTCAAGGTTCAGTTAATAATTACATCGTACATGAAATTTAAGGAGTGGAATGCGTGGAATATAATGTTCAAGATATGATCTTCCAGTTCATTGGTGGATTAGGTATTTTCTTATTCGGGATTAAATACATGGGCGATGGACTGCAACAAGCAGCTGGAGATCGTCTTCGCGATATTCTAGATCGTTTTACAACAAACCCACTTATGGGTGTACTAGCAGGTATGTTAGTTACTGTATTAATCCAATCCAGTTCAGGAACAACCGCTTTAACAGTCGGACTTGTAAGTGCCGGATTTATGACATTAAGACAAGCAATCGGTGTTATTATGGGTGCAAACATCGGTACGACAGTTACTGCATTTATTATCGGAATTAAAATCGGAGAATATGCTCTCCCAGTTATGGCAGTTGGAGCAATCTTACTATTCTTCTTTAAAAATAAAAAAGTACATTCTGTAGGTCAAGTTGTATTCGGTTTTGGTATGTTATTCTTCGGTTTAGAATTAATGAGCGCAGGTATGAAACCTCTTCGTTCTTTAGAATCATTCCAAGAATTAACAGTGAGCATGAGTGATAATCCAATTTTAGGAATTGTTGTCGGTACAGTCTTTACTTTAATTGTACAAAGTTCAAGTGCAACAATCGGTATTTTACAAGAACTATTCGGTCAAGGTGCAATCGATTTACAAGCAGCTCTTCCTGTATTATTCGGTGATAACATCGGTACAACAATTACAGCTGTATTAGCAGCAATCGGTACTTCAATTGCAGCAAGACGTGCAGCATTAGTTCACGTTATCTTTAATATTATCGGTACAATTATCTTTACAATTTTATTAATACCATTTACAAGTTTAATTCAATATTTCCAAACATCATTAAACTTGAATCCAGAAATGACTATTGCATTTGCACACGGAACATTTAACGTAACAAATACAATCATTCAATTCCCGTTCATTGCAGTGTTAGCATGGATTGTAACAAAAATTATTCGTGGTGAAGATGCAGCGATTGACTTCAAACCACAACATTTAAATCCAATCTTTATTGAACAATCTCCAGCCATCGCTTTAACTGAAGCTCAAAAAGAGATTATCCGTATGGCTGAGTTCTCATTACATGGATTAAAAGAAGCAAATCAATTTTTAAATACACAAGACAAAAAACACGCAAACATGGCTACTCAATTAGAAGGAGCTATTAACAATTTAGATAAAAAAATTACCGAGTATTTAGTTTTACTATCAGAAAAGCCACTTTCACCTACGGATTCTGAAAAACATTCTGTTTTAGCAGGTGTTGTTGGAGATATTGAACGTGTCGGTGATCATGTAGAAAATCTTGTAGAACTTGTAGATTTCCAAATTTCAAACCGTGTTTCACTATCAGATGAAGCATTAGCTGAATTAAACGAAATGCTTGAGTTAACAATTTCAACACTGCAAGACTCAGTTGAAGCTTTAACAAACTTCGATACTGAACTAGCTCAAACTGTTATTGCCAAAGAACGCAAAATCGACCAAATGGAACGTGTTCTTCGTAAACGTCACGTATTACGTCTAAACGAACGCAGCTGTTCAGGTGATGCAAGTATCATCTTCGTCGATATGGTAAGTAACTTAGAGCGCATTGGCGATCACGCTGTAAATATCGCTGACGGTGTTTTAGGTGAACAAGGAAAAATTAATCTAAAACAATCATTATAATAAGAAAGAGACGCTAACTTAAGCGTCTCTTTTTTCATTATATTTTAACAACTGTTCTTCCTTTTAACTTTCCTTGCAATATAAGTGCAAACTTCTTCTCTAATTCTTCTAATGTACATTCTTCTGTATAAGATAGTAACTCTTTATTTCCCCATTCTTTCGCTAAAAGCGTCCAAACATCTCTTCTCACATCTACTGGGCATTGCACGGAATCTATCCCTAAAAGGCTTATACCTCGTAAAATAAACGGATATACCGTTGTTTGTAGTTCCTGGCCTGCCACATTACCGCATGTCGTTACACAACCACCATACTTTACTGTTTTTAAAGCTGTTTCTAGCATATGTCCACCTACAGTATCGATAACTCCCGCGTATATCCCTTTTAACATCGGTCTTCCTGATTCATCATTCAATTCCGCGCGATGAATCACCTTTTTCGCTCCTAGACGTAGTAGCATATCTTCCTCTTCCATTTTTCCTGTCGCTCCTACTACGTTAAACCCTAGCTTACTTAATATACTAACAGCTACACTCCCTACGCCGCCTGTAGCACCCGTTACTAAAACATCTCCCATACTAGGCTTAACTCCTGCTCCAATAAGCTTATATACCGACAAAGCCGCAGTAAAACCTGCTGTCCCATACATCATACTCTCCTTTAATGACATTCCTTCCGGTAAAGGCACGACCCAAGATGATGGCACGCGAATATATTCTCCGAAACCACCAGAGGTATTCATACCTAAGTCATATCCCGTTACAATAACTTGATCTCCTGCTTTAATGGTAGCATCTTCACTACTCACAACCACTCCTGCAGCATCAATTCCTGGCGTATGAGGATATGTTCTCGTAACACCCTTATTACCAGTAGCTGAAAGAGCATCTTTATAATTTAATGAAGAATAATGAACTTGTATGAATACGTCTCCCTCAGGTAAACTACTTACTTCTCTCTCAACAACTTTTCTTACAAACTGATGATTTTCCGTTTCGTTCACAACGATTGCTCGGAATGATGTATGATTCATTATGCTCTCTCCTTTATCCGTCAAATTCTTCTTTATTATATAGAAGAAATAAGTAAGCTTACTCATTTCTTCTTGGCTATATTTCAACAAATCTTACTTCTCTATCACTTTCTCACAATACATATTTTCATTTCTACTAAAACAACTTATACTTATTCTACATCTAAAAAAGATAATATAGAAAATCTGACTTTTTATAAATATATTGAATTTTTACGAAATGTAAATGTTTTGTAATGTTTTTTTTCGCTAAATTTCATTATAATAAGTGGATATGAGTGTCGTATTTCAATCCAAATGAAGGAGTACAGGAAATGGAGCAAAACCCATCTTTGCAAGAAAATACACGCAATAAACCGAAAAAAAATAAGAAAAAAATAAAAATTATTATAAGCGCTATACTATTCGTTTTATTAATAGGCGGCGGTTATACTTGGTTTTTAGTAAATAAAGCATCTTCTGCTGTTCGAAATGCCGCACACGATTTAGCACGCGGTGATAAATCTGATTTACGAGATAAAGCTGTAAAACCTATTACAAATAACGTCTCTGTTTTAATAATGGGTGTTGATGAAAGCGATGTCCGAGGAAAAGAATATGGTGAAGCTATAAGAACAGATGCGCTTTTACTTGCAACATTTAATAAAGATAGCAAAACTGTTAAACTATTAAGTATCCCACGTGACACATATACTTATATCCCAATAGAAAAGAAAAAAGATAAAATTACACACGCTCATGCATTCGGTTCTGCTAAAAACGGAAAAAATGGTGGACCACAAGCAAGCATTGATGCAGTTGAAAAATTAATGAATGTTCCTGTCGATTATTTTGTGAAATTTAACTTTAAATCATTTATAAAAATCGTCGATGACTTGGGCGGTGTTGAAGTTGATGTACCAGTTGAATTTACTGAGCAAGATAGCAATGATAATGCTGAGGCAATTCATCTAGAAAAAGGTGTTCAAAAGTTAAATGGCGAAGAAGCTCTTGCTCTTGCTAGAACAAGACACATCGATAGTGACGCAATGCGTGGACAACGTCAACAACTCGTTATCGAGGCTATTTTAAAGAAGCTAACAAGTGTTGGTTCTGTAACAAAAGTTGGCAACATCATTGATGATATTAACGGCCAATTCGTTACAAACTTAACATTTGATGATATGCTTTCATTCTATAAATATGGATCGGATTCGGAAATTGAGAAATTACAAATCCAAGGTGATGATTGCTATATGGCAAAAGGTGACGATACTTGTAGCAAATCTGCTGGTGGTGGTCGAACTTACTACTACAATCCAGATAAAAAAGAATTAGCTAATGTTACAAATGAACTTCGTACTCATCTTGGACTACCTGCATATACAAAGTTTGACTCAGACTCTGATTCGAAAAAGACAAAAGAATCTAAGTCTGAAAATTCAAGTGAACGCGAATCAAGTAACAATGAAGTGAAAAATAAGAACAAAAATAGCAGTGAAGATACAGAAACATCGTCTAACGACAATGAATAGTAAAGAAGCCGTACTCTATGGAGGTAGAGTACGGCTTCTTTTTATTTCTTCAGAATTAAAAATCAGAACTTTCTAACTATCTTTTTTAATATTTTTAAATTATAATAAATAGTAGCAATCTATTCCAATTATCAGGGGGCTCATACATATGAAAGCTGCAGTAAAACATAACATCTCAGATTTTAAAGACTACTTAAAATCCAACGATATATACATGGAAGAAAATATAGATGAAAATGATGGCTCTGTTCATTTTTCAGTAGGATTAGAGACTGAAGCTGGCGCAAAAATTCAACTTATCGCTGCTTTCCAAAACGAACATCCTACGGTGGATATATACTGCTTCAATGTTGCTCACGTACCTGATGCAACATCAACAAATGATATTTTACATGTCATCAATGAATTAAATACATCTTATCGCTTTGCAAAATTCACATTAAATAAGCAAAATGCAATTGATATTTCAACATCTCTTGCATTCTCAGAACCAAACTTTAATCCAGCACTTGTCTTTGAACATACGAGAATGCTATATAAATTAGCAAATGACGAATATAAAAACTTAATGAAAGTTATTTGGGCATAAATAAAAGGATGGGCTGCAAGCAGCCCATCCTTTTATTTCGATATCATATCAATCCACATCTTAATAGCAGTGCCGACAATTAAAATCGATAACATATATTGTAGTACTTTTTGATTTATCCTCTTCCCGACTCGCGCTCCAAGTGGCGCAGCAAATATACTTGCAACCGCAATAATTAGAGCTGGAATGATAACTACTTGTCCAGTAATCACTTTTCCAGTCGTAATCCCTACTGAGGAAATAAACGTAATAGCGATAGATGTCGCTATCGTCATGCGCAATGGTAATTTTAAAATAACTAGCATAATAGGAACTAAAAGAAACGCACCTCCAGCTCCAATAATGCCCGAAACACCTCCTACAATAAACGCTAACACACTTGCTAACCATTTATTATACTTAACTGCTCCACTATTATTTTTCTTCGGTACAAACATCATCATAGCTGCAATGGTCGCCAATACTGTATAAACAACATTTACAGCGTGTTCATCTAATAGATTTGCACTAAAACTTCCTATAAAACTTCCTATTAATATACTAGCTCCCATATACACAACTAACATTTTATTCATATCAGTACTTTTCCGATATGCCCAGGCACCTGCAAAAGTTGCAAAGAATACTTGTACTGCTGTAATACCGCTCACTTCATGTGACGTATAGCCAGTAAATCCTAACAATACTGGAATATATAAGATCATCGGATAATTAATAATTGCACCGCCAATTCCAACCATTCCTGATATAAACGATCCTATAAACCCAATTATAAAAAGTAATAATACTCCACTCACCTTACATCCCCCTCCTTCTAAAAAGAAGGTGATTAAATGAATAAGTTTACATTCCCATCCGAAGCATCTGCTAAATATGCCCCTACACCTGCAAACTCTACCCCTTCCATAATCTCTTCCTCTTTTAACCCTAATAAATCTACTGTCATTTGACAAGCGACAAGTTTAATCCCCTGTTCTTTCGCCAAATCGATTAAATCTGGTAAAGGCATCGCATTATGTTTTTTCATAATACCTTTAATCATCTTTGGTCCCATACCTGCAAAATTCATTTTTGATAATCCCATCTTATCCGCACCGCGTGGCATCATTTTTCCAAACACTTTTTCTATAAAAGTTTTCTTTACCTTCACATGCTCATCTTTCCTTAAAGCATTTAATCCCCAAAAAGTATGAAAAATAGTTACCTCTTGATCATACGCCGCTGCACCATTTGCAATAATATAAGCAGCCATTGCTTTATCATAATCTCCGCTAAATAAAACGATTGTTGTTTTCTTCTGTTCCATGTTTTCTCTCCTCCGAATTACCTATAGGGGTATTTTGATTGTTATAAAAAATCGTTTATGTTCGCTCTACTCTACTTTACCTTCCCAAGCTAACATACCACCTACCATATTGATCACTTGAAAACCGTAACTTTCTAAAAATTGAACAGCTCTTGCACTTCTCCCGCCTGAACGACAAACGATAATATATTCCTGATTTTTATTTAATTCATGCATACGAAACTCTAATAGTCCTAGTGGAATATTACATGCTTCTGGAATTTTCCCTTCAGCTACTTCTTCTACTTCACGTACATCCACAATATTTACCACTTCTTTACGCAACAATTTTTCTTCTAATTCTTTTGTAGTCATTTCTTTCATTTTAAATTTCCTCCTCACAAACTATTCATCCCGCCTGAAACGTTTATTACTTGCTGAAACCCTAGTTTTTTCAATACCTTTGCTGCTTGCTTACTTCTCATTCCACTTTGGCAAATAACGATTACTTCCTTATTCTTATCTAATTGATTCGCCTTACTTGCTAGATCATTTAGGGGGATATTTTGAAAGCCTTTCATATGATTCCCTCTATATTCACCTACTGTACGGACATCAATAAAATACTTCCCCTTTTTCCCCACTATACTTTTCAATTCTTTGCCATTTATATTTTGAACACCTTTTACTGGTAAAAATCGTGAAATAACAAACCATGCAGCAAGTACAATGAAAAGCGTACTTAATATTGTGTTCATATAACCAACCTCTCTATATTTACAAAACTATTGCTTCACTACGCCTTCCTAATCCAAAACTTCAGCACATCGCCTTCTTCTTCAAGCTTTACGATGTCATGGCCACATTTATTTGCCCACGCTGGAATATCCTTAACTGACCCTTTATCCGTTACATGTATTTCTAACACTTCTCCAGTTTGTAGAGCATCCATTGCTCTCTTTGTTCTTACAATCGGCATTGGACATGCTAAACCTTTCGCATCTAACACTTGTTTTATATTCATCATCAATTCCTCCATTTTTTATTTATTTCATTATTCGTGCACTGCACAACGATTTGGACCAATCTCCATTTCACGCTCTTTATCCACACTTGGGTGAATTTTACCCATATTGGTTTGACGAATTTCTTCATATGCATTTGGCTGAGGTGGTAAGTTTTCTGTTACAACTTTACGGAACTCTCCCTCATCCTCAATATTTAATCCTGCATTATGCTCAAATAAATCTTTTAATTTTGCGCTAACAATACTACTTTCGTTCATTTCACTTATTTTTGAATAATGAGCCGGTAACACAACTAAGTTTTGAGATAGCTCTTTATATCGGCTATACAAAGTATTACGTAAATCACTCACCCAATCTTCAGCCTTACCAGCAAGATCAGGACGCCCAATTGAATCTACAAATAAAATATCGCCTGATAATAAATAAGAATCATCTACAATGAATGACGTACTTCCAATCGTATGCCCTGGTGAGTATAATGCGTCAATTACAATTTTAGTACCCCCCACCGTAATAACAGATCCTTCAACAAGCGGTTCGTATGAGAAAACAACTTCCTCTGCATCTTTTGGTGGTAACCAATACGTACCACCTACCTTTTCCGCTAACTTACGTCCTCCGGAAATATGGTCTGCATGTAAATGTGTATCCATTACATTCGTAATCGTAACAGCATGCTCTTTCGCAAATTCTTCATATGCCTCGGCTGTTCTTACTGCATCAATAACTGCTGCTTCACCGTTTGAAATAACCATATATGATAAACAACCTTTTCCAAGACGGTTAAACTGATACATACTTCCGCCATCTTTTAAATCTCCCACTTTTATAGGCTTTACATATTCACTCCAAGCCTTCATACCACCAGATAAATAATAAATATTTTCTAATCCAGCCTCTGTTAATTGCTCTGCCACAAATATAGAAGACCCTTCTTTTGCACATACTACTAAAACATCTTTATCTTTAGGTAGTTCACTGACAATATGATCTACACCATCTAACAAGTCAAAATAAGGTTTATTAATAGAAGAAACTTGTTTCCCTTCAATTTTCCAATCTTCATAATCCGCCTCATTACGAACATCTAAAATGAATAACTCTCCGAATAAAACTTTCTCTGCAACATCTTTTTCTTGTAATGCTTTAACATCCATCTCATTACCCCCGTAGGTATATTTTTATTTAAAAAATTTTATTTTTCCACATTCCCTTTCCACTCTAACATGCCTGGGATGACATTTTTCACATTTGCATAACCTTTCTCTTTCAACATGTGGCAAGCTACATCACTACGGTTACCAGTTCGACAAATAACATAAATTTGCTTCATCTTATCTAATACTGCGCTGTCTAATTCACCTAATGGTATCGAAATGGCGGATGGAATATGGCCAAAAGCAAATTCCGCTGCTTCGCGAACATCTAATACAATGCTCTCTTCTCCATGAGACAATATAGACTGTAATTCTGCATTCGTAATTGTATGTGGATATTTCACAACTTCATTCACTTCATGCTCGTTTACTTTCCTAACATAATGCACCAATACATCACCCTCGTGTTTCGTCCCGATATATTGATGTCCTACTTTACTCGCCCAACTTTTTATATCTACCGTAGATCCTTTATCTGTTGCCTTAACTTCAATCACTTGCCCTGGTGCTAATCCTTCTATCGCCTTCTTCGTTTTCACAATAGGCATCGGACAAGCCAAACCTTTACAATCTAAACTCATATCCACTTTTATACTCATAATTGATTCCTCCACAATTTATATACATATACCTGTAGGGGTATATTAAAGCGTTTTTGAAAATCTGTCAACACTTACGTTTGACAGATTATCGGCTTTTTACAAGTAATTGAACGGCTTCTTTAATTAACTCTTCATTTGAACCATTTCCACTTTCAAACTGTTCACGCAAACATTGCTCTAAATTCGTTCCAACAACGAGTCCAATTGTACGATCAAGTGCAGAACGAGATGCCGTTAACTGTGTAATAACCTCTCGGCAATCTTTTCCTTCTTCCATCATACGAAGCACACCACGAACTTGACCTTCAATACGTTTCAATCTATTTTTCATATCTTGATTATATTCCATCCTATAATCACCTCATTACCATTATGTCACTATTTATAACCTATGACAATATATTATACCCTATAGGGTATTTTGTAAACCCCTATTTTTATTTTTCGCCTTATATGTTCGCAAAACAAAAAGTAAAACCTTAATCTATAGATTTTCATCTTCCACTAAATCTTGAAATAGAAAATGAAAAATATCAATATACAACACGTTCTGGCAATACTGTCCCATACAATTTAAAACCACCATCTACATTCTTTACCTTATATCCCTTTTCCATTAACATACGCGCTGCAACATACCCTCTCATACCAAGTTGACAAGTGATATATATTTCTTTGTCCATTGGCACTTCATCCAATCGATCACGTAATTCATCTAACGGAATATTAATAGAGCCTTTAATCATTCCTTGTTTTAGTTCATTGGGCTCCCGAACATCTATAAGATATCCACCATTGTCAACAATACGATCTATTTCATGCCATTGTACCGTTTCCACAAAACCATCTACTATATTACTTGCAGCATACCCCACCATGTTTACTGGATCTTTTGCAGAAGAATACGGCGGGGCATATGATAATTCTAAATCCGGTAAATCGATTACAGTTAAGTTTGCCTTCATTGCCGTCGCGATAACATCTATACGCTTATCTACCCCGTCACGCCCTAAAGCCTGTGCTCCGTAAATTTTTCCGCTTTCTTTATTAAAGATTAATTTTATTAGCACTGGCGTAGCATTCGGATAGTATCCCGCATGAGAATTTGCCTGTACATGTACTACCTCATAGGGTATATTTAATCGTTTTAATATTTTCTCATTTACTCCAGTCGAAGCAACTGTTAAATCAAAAACTTTAGCCACAGAAGTTCCCATCGTACCTTTATATAAAGAATCCGTATGACCATGAATAATATCTGCTAACATGCGACCTTGACGATTCGCGGGCCACGCTAAAGGAATCATCGTTTCTGTTTCTGTAACAAAATCTTTCACTTCAATCGCATCACCAATTGCATATACATATGGGTCAGATGTTTGAAATTTCTCATTTACCTTTATCGTTCCTCTAACTCCTAATGCTAATCCTGCATCTTTCGCTAAACTACTCTCTGGTTGTACACCAATTGCTAAAATAATCATATCTGTTTTTATAACTGAGCCACTTTTTAAACGTACAACAGTCCCATTCTCTTCTAACGCATCTACACTATCTTCAAAAACAAGCTCAACATTGTGCACCTTCATATGCTCATGTACATATGCCGCCATTTCGTAATCAATTGGTGGCATCACTTGATTTGCCATCTCTACAAGAGTAACCTCAATCCCGCGTTCTCTTAAATTCTCAACCATTTCCACTCCAATAAATCCTCCACCAATAACCGTCGCATGACGTGGTTTCTTCTCATCAATATACGCTTTTATACGATCTGTATCAGGTACATTTCGTAACGTAAACAACGCCTTCGCTTCTTCAATGCCCGGAATAGGTGGAACAATTGGTTTCGCCCCTGGTGAAAGAATCAAAACATCATATTCCTCGTTATATGTTTCATCTGTAGTTACATTCTTTATCGTAATTGTTTTCTCTTCTTTATTAATCTTTACAACTTCACTCAATACACGTATATCTAAATTAAAACGTTTTGACATCCTTTCAACAGTTTGTACTAATAACTTTTGTCTTTCTGTAATGACACCGCCAATATAATATGGCAATCCACAGTTTGCGAACGAAATGTATTCACCGCGTTCAAACATAATAATTTCATCTTCCTCACTTAAACGACGAAGCCTTGCAGCTACTGATGCCCCGCCAGCAACTCCGCCTACTACAACAATTTTTCTAGACATATGTCAAACCTCCATATTATTTATTATTTAATTCCTTCATATATCACACATATAAAACCTATACCTGTACGGGTATATAATAAATTATAAAAAATTTAATTTCAATCAATATGTCTTTCTTTCACAAATTTGAAACAAATAAAGTGAAACTTTAATCATCCCCCACCTAACTTCTTTGCTTTCGCTGAATTTTGAGGTGGGGGTCTTACTGCCTGGCAAATAGCGAGATAAAAAAGAACTTAGATATCTCCAAGTTCTTTTACGTATAGTTCTATAACTTTCTGTACGATTAAACCAATGTATAAATACGTGTTTTAATAACTGAAATACACCTGTATTTAAATTTTCAAAATCAATAGCTTCTTCACATAAGGTTAAATCCATTCCACGTAAAATTCTTTAATGCCACAACCTAAGAAAACGAATCCCAATGGACTCTTTTTCTACAATGATATATTTATTTTTTTCGTTGCACCTCTATCATTAATCATAACCATCTGTGTCTCGTTATTTGGCAAAAATAAGATATATTTTCCCGTTCTCACATTCCTCCAAATAACTTTTCCTTCTTCGTCTGTTTTCCCTATTGAAATCCCAATTTCTTTACTGGGCTGAGGTGATTCGTCTTTCATAAGTATAATTTCAAAATCTTTTATTGGCTGTTTTTCTTTATTTTCCACGTGAAAAGTTACAAAATTAACAACCTTACTAAACTTCTTTTCATTATTTGCTATAGAACTAGACATTATGATTATGACCAGTACACAACATAAAATCCATAAAAGCTTATTATATTTATTCAGACCATTTTTTAAGATTATTAAAAACATCTTCTGTCACCCAGTTTCCAGAATTCCAATAATTACTTCCAACTGTATGGGTAGCTATTATTGTTACACCCGTACGAGAATGGATAATTAAAATTACTGTCTCTTAATAAGTATCCCAAATCTTCCCTACCATGTTTTCGCCCTTCAAATGAAGGCGAAACAAGATCTTCTCCCCTTCGATCATTACTATACAAAGATTGTTCTTGAAAAAGTACACGCTCTCCCTCATTTGAAACTGATGTCCACGGTACATCTTCTGCATACACCTTTTGATTCACCAAAAATACTATACAAAAAAAGATAAAAAGAACACCAAAACTATAAAGAGCCAACCTACATCTTATAGAAATAAGGCTATCCAACATAACTTACCTCCTATACAAATGATAGCGAACAATTGAAGATCCCTTTATAAATTCTAGTTTTTCTTTTTTTAGAAGTCAATGTAATTAATAATGATAATCATTATTAATTACATTGACTTAACAAAATCACACAATTAGTCATATTCTTTACTCCGCGTTCAAAAATCTGTCTCATTAAAGGTTCACTTTATTACATAAACTCGTAACCTTCTTCACAATCAGCTCCGCAGTAGTTTCCTCCGGTGGCATCAATAAATTCGTAATCGGTCCATACACTACAGGACTTAATTCCACTTCATATCCACCATATGCGAATTCTTCCTTCGTTGGTAAATAACCAATATATCCGTTCGTATATCCACCAAAGAAAGCTAATTCATTTTGAAGGATCTCTTTCATTTCTAGGGCAGTTTCTGAAAAAGGTTCCATCGGTATACCAGAGAAAATCCCATCATTAACTTGAAACAGTTGCACTTCTAAATCAATACTTAACCGCCGAATACCTTGCTCAAATTTCTCTAAAACGATAGTAAGCCATTCATCCGTATTCACGCCCCACTGCTTCTCGGCTAATTGAGCCATGCTTCGTATCTCATCAATTTCAGGAATATCCTTCAACTTCATTTGCAGCATACTTGAAACTGTTCTTAAATTTACAATTGGGCTATATGTAACTGTTGGTAACATCGTTAATACATGTCCACTAAGTAAATAAGCCATTTGTTTTAACGCTTCACTTGAACCGCGGTACTTCGCATTCACATTTCCAGCGGCACCTTGAACGATAATAACAGGGCAGTTCACTATCTGCTCTAAAATCTCTCTCGTCATTCCAGGATAATCCGCTGATAATTCATCACTATTTTCTTTTAAAACATTCGGATGCGCAGTACAAAATACTAAAATCCCAGATAACTTCTTCGTTTCAGCATCTCTTATTGCTAACATGCCAATTCGGTTATCTACAACACCTTCTATATTTATGCCCATCTTCGCTTTTCCATCAGATGTTCTCTCTCTTCGATTTACCCCAATATCACCTGTCGTAACACCCCAGCCAACTTCACATAGCTTCAAGTTGTTATTCGCAGTAACAGCACCATGCACTACATTATTTACTAAAATCGTTTTATACGACTTTACTAAAGGATGATCACCGACTGTTTCCGGCCCAGAGTGTGTATGTGTATAAACAACAGTTATTCGCTCAAATGGCACATGAAGCCTACTTGCTACTCGCTCACGAATCATATTCGTATCTTCTACTAACATTCCAATATTATCAATACTTATAAACACAGTTTTCATTTCATCTTTTTCAAATACAAAAACCGTTCCATAAATACGTTCTTCAATATTATTTATTCCTGTCTCTCTATGGTATCCGACAAAATCAATACCTATAGGCGGCGTAATATCCACCTTACATACCCCTACTTTGCTCATTTGAACCTCTCCATTTCTCTATGTAACTCCCTTTTTTCAAGAATAGCATATTTTTCCTATTTTAAATAAAAAAGAACGGACACAGTATCCTATGTCCGTTCTTCCCCTCACACATACTTCCGATGCACCATCTTCCCATCATAAGAAAACACAACGCCCTTACTCTCCACAATGGACTCCATATGCACCGTTCTTCCCCATAGCTGATGAAGATATGGTAATACCTTTTCTAAGTATTTTAAATCGAGCTCGATTCCTTCGTAACTATGTTTAATGTATAATTCTCCGTTCTTTAAGTAGTCTCCATCTTCTACTACTAAGTACGGGAACCCACCATTTGTCCGCATATTTACGAGTTGATCACGCACATTTTCCCATTCTTTATCTATGACTTTATATTCTTTTCCTTGGCGCTGGAATAAGTACATATCTTCTCGCATAACAAGATCTTTATTTAAGTAGTTTCTTAGGAACGATACGTCCCATTCAATTTCGCGTACTTCAAACATTTTATCACGGCCAGATCCTGGTTTTACGCCTCGTCGTTTCATTTCTTCTGTTGGATTGTTGTACCGTTCTTCAATATCTTCAAAGATTTTAATACCTAGGTAGTATGGATTAATACTTGTTTTTGACGGCTGTACAACACCTGCATTTAATTTCGCAAATTCAATAGCCTCATCAGATGTTAAGTCCATTTCACGAAGTATGCGTTGATGCCAGTAGGATGCCCATCCTTCGTTCATGATTTTCGTTTCAAGCTGTGGCCAAAAATATAACATTTCTTCGCGCATCATCGTTAATATATCACGCTGCCAATCTTCTAACTCACGGCTATATTCTTCAATAAAGAGCAGTAAATCTTTCTCTGGTTGTGGTGGAATTTTCTTCTTTTTACGCACATTAGAACGTTCCTGCTTTTTATTGCGATTATCTAAATTCCATAAATCATCGTATTGCGACACCTTTTTCTTTTCTACTTCTTCATCTTCTAAATCATCAATACTCCATGCGAGCTTCGGACGCATAAGCGACGGATCAATATGCTCTTGAATGGCAAGTACGGCATCTAAAAATGTTTCTACCTCTGCCTTTCCGTACTTATGCTCATACGCTTTCACACGGTCCGCTGTTGCCGCCATACTCTCCACCATGTCTCGCTTCGTATTTGAAAAACGAATATTATTTTTGAAGAAATCACAGTGTGCTAAAACGTGCGCTACAATTAATTTGTTTTGAATTAAAGAGTTCGTATCTAATAAAAAGGCGTAACATGGATCAGAGTTAATAACGAGTTCGTATATTTTACTAAGTCCTAAATCGTATTGTAATTTCATTCTGAAAAATTGTTTTCCAAAACTCCAATGTGAAAACCTTGTCGGCATCCCATATGCACCAAATGTATAAATAATTTCCGCTGGACATATTTCATAACGCATCGGATAAAAATCAAGCCCAAATCCAGTCGCAATTTCCGTAATTTCCGCAATCGCATATTGCAGTGCTTTATCGTCACTTGCTCTCATTATTTTCCCTCCTTACACTTTCCCTTAAGAAAGTGTATGATGAAAAACAAGCTTTCATGAGGATTGATTGCATAATAAAAAGACACCCCCGCAAAAACGAGAATGTCTTATCTATTAACCTTCAATAATCTCCATCTTCTCCGTAATCGGAGTACGAGCTTTTCCTTCTGGTGCTTTATCGAAATAGCCGATATGAAGAATTCCAACGATACGTTGGCCTCTTGTTAAACCGATTCCTTCTATAAATAATGGATTGTAGTTTAATCCGCCTGATTTCCAAACGCAACCTAATCCACGTTCCCAAGCAAGAAGTTGGAAGTTTTGCATAAATGCACATGTTGCAGCGTAATCTTCATCACGTTGAATTTGACGTGGATCTTCATTTATATATACAACGATTTGTGCAGGCGTGCTTAAGAAACGATCTGATAAAATTTTACCGCGTTTCGCTCTTTCTTCTTCCGTGAAAGAGTTTAATACCGCATCTACTAATTTCTTGCGGCCTTCTCCGATGTATAGTTTACAATTCCATGGTTCACGGTGCTTATGATTTGGTGCCCATGTTGCATCGTTTAATAGTTCAATTAATAAATCTTTTTCTACTGCTTTGTCTGTAAATGTACGAACAGAGCGTCTTTCTTTAATCACATTAGCGATGGAAGTATATGTAGTCATATTTATCTCTCCCTTATTTTTATCTATATGTATAAGTTTATCATTAGTATTGATATTGATTTTCAATTTCGATTATACCTTAGTTTTTTACTATTAATCAATGTTTTATGTTGGAAAACTTCTAAAAACGTCATTCCATGCTGTGAATAAAAAAACTTAACTTGTTCACAAGTATTTCACATTTTATGGAAATGATATGTGTACAGTTTTCTACATTATCCATCTAGGAGGAGTTTACATGTACAAAAAAATCGCGGTAAGTATGACTATGGCAGCATTATTATGCGGAGCAATTATCTTCCCCGCTTCCGCTGCCACCCCAAAAGAAGTAACAATGCATCACCATAAACCAATTTCAGATGAAGAAATACAATCGCTAGAAAAACTCGGCTATAACAAACATGAAATTTGGAAAGCTGCTCATATTGCAAGAATTAGTAATAAAGAAATAAAAGATGTTTTAGCTTACTATAAGCAAAATAAATCTTGGGAGAAAACAGCCGAGCATTTCGGTATAGATCCAAGTAAGCTGAAAAAGCATCATATGAATAAAGAAACAAAGCAAGCACTGCTACAACAGTTAGCAACTATGCAAAAATCCACACCGGATCAGCTAAAGCAAAAAATGAAAGAATATAACATCAAATTGCGTCATCTTACTGTGTTAACAATCATCTCTCAAAAAAGCAATACTCCTCTTGATGATGTATTAAAGATGAAAAAAGATGGAATGGACATTAAACAAATTGCCGAAACATTAAATGTAAAAAGAGAAGATATACGAGCGGAAATGATGAAATTAGTGAAGTCTATTAAAGAACAAAAAACAAATTAAAATGCTAAAAAGGAAGAGGCATTCACCACTCTTCCTTTTCTTTATGAACTTTCAATTTTTAAGTATAAATTCCCGTCTTTCCCAAAAACTAACACAAGTAAATGATGTAAGTTAGGGGTGAGAAAATGTTCGGTTTATCATCTAAAAAATCAAAAAAGACTAATACAAAAACACTTTGTTCTATTCCAGAATTTATACAAACCATGAAAGAATCAAGCGACTTTGTTTCTCATAACGTACTTGAAAATGAAACATTGTGCTTGTTTTATTATAAATCTGTCGTGGAAGCACTTATTATTAAACAATTCATTTTAACTCCTCTAAAAAAGGAATCGGAACAAATCCAAAACATCTCTGATTTATGTAATATCGTCTCTATTGAAGACATTATTACCTCCCCTTCTATTGATGATATTCGTGAGAAATTATTAGGTGGATATATTTTAATACGCTTAAAAAACAATTCGAATCCTGATCAATATGCTTTAATTCGTGCCGAAAGTACTGTTTTAGGAACACGATTATATAACGATACAGAAAATGAGTATAGCGTAATCGGGCCTAAAATCGGTTTCGTTGAAAACCTTGATACAAATATACACTTATTACGCCGAAATATCGTAACGGAGCAACTCATTTTTAAAGAAGTTACCGTCGGATCTATGTCAAAAACGAAAGTAGCAGTTGCTTATATAGAAGGAGTTACAAATGAACAATTCATCAACACCGCAATTCAACGGCTAGAAGACATTGACTTTGATGTCCCATTTGATTCAACTATGATTGAGCAATTTATTAGTGATAATAGCAATTCACCTTTTCCTGTTCTATTACCTACAGAACGATTAGATCGAGCTGTATTTGCATTAATTAACGGGGAAGTTTTAATTTTAACAGATGGCTCTCCATATGCTTTATCAGGACCAACCACGTTACTGGATTTTTTCATTTCACCAGAAGATTATTATTTACCGTGGATGATTGGATCGTTCTTTCGTATTATTCGTTTTTTCGGAGCTATATTTTCTCTTTTTTCCTCCGCTATTTATACAGCGGCTTTAACATATCATTATCAAATGATTCCTGCCGATTTACTAGGTCCTATTATTTTCTCGAGAGCTAACGTACCTTTTCCTCCTATTCTAGAAGCACTCTTTTTAGAAATTACAATCGAATTGCTTCGTGAAGCGGGAGCGCGTTTACCGACAAAAGTCGGACAAACGATCGGGATTGTTGGGGGGATTGTAATTGGCCAAGCATCCGTGGAGGCAGCTTTGACAAGTACAATTTTATTAATTGCAGTTGCTTTATCCGCTCTTGCATCTTTCACAACACCAACAGTAAAGATGTCTTCTACTATCCGGTTGTTACGCTTTCCCCTTATTCTTTTAGCCGGTGCATTCGGAGGATTAGGCCTTATTGTCGGATTTGTATTTATTTTAGCTCATTTAATTAAATTAAAATCACTTGGATCACCTTATTTGTTACCTTTATATCCATTTCGTGGTTTAGGTACAGCAGAAGGTTTTCTTCGATTACCATTTAGTCAAACAGCTCAAAGACCTTCTTTTCTTAGACCAAAATCAAAATGGCGCTATAATCCAAACAAAGCGAAGCAAAAACGTGATGGTGAGAATGAATGAAAAAATTTTTATTGCACCTTATTATAATTATCTTCTTCATTTTACAAACTGGCTGTACACAAACCTATATAGTGGATACGCAGCGTATCATTCATATCGCTGGATTTGACATCACAAAAAACAAAAGATTCCAAGGAACTATTCTATTCCCAGAGTACACACATGGTGTAAAGTCTAAACCAGAAACGCAATCAACATCTGCCCGTTCACTTGAGACAATCGCTTCACGATTAAATGCAAAATCTCCTCACAATGTCGTTGTAGGTCAAATGCGTGTCGTCCTATTTGGAAAAGCTCTAGGAGAACGCGGAATGGGAGAGATTATTACTAACTTACAACGTGACCCAAATATCGGGCGTGATGTACAACTAGCAATTGTAGATGGATCAGCTGAAGAGCTTTTAAATTACGGAAAAAAAAATGGGTCTTTATATATTGCTGATTTACTCGAACAAAATATAAGAAATGAAAACATTCCACAAACCGAATTAAACATTTTTTTATATAATTATTACTCTTCCGTATGTGATGCCTATGTTCCTTATATTAAAATGGACGATAATCATTCTGTCGCTGTCAAAGGGCTTGCCTTTTTAAAAGGCGATAAAGTCGTTATGTATACGGATAAAAGACATTCTGTTTTAGCAAAATTACTTATTAATCCTACGAAAAATGGACGTTACGAAGCAGCGATAAAAAAGGATAAACATAAAGGTATGGTTGTTATACAAAACTTAGCTGGGGAAAATAAGTATAATATAGATCAAACTGGCGACATACCAAAAGTAAAAATCCATTTAAAATTAAATGGATTAATTAAAAACTCTCCTAATTGGATTGATTTAAGAAAAGAAACAAATATCAACTATATAAAAAAACAAATTGAACGAAATGTTGAAAAAGACTGTGAAGATCTAATAAAACAATTTCAAGAAAAGGAAATTGATCCTTTAGGAATACGAGATGAAATTAGAAGCCATACGAGAAAATGGAATATAACACAAATTCGAAATATGTATAAAAATGTAGCGGTGGATGTAAATTTAGATCTTAATATTGTACAATCTGGAATCGGAGAATAGTGAGGTGAAATAAGCAATGAATACAATGAATAAAACAAAGACAGTCTCTCCATATTTTGCATTTATTTTATTGCATTCTCTCCAGATTGGTATAGGAATTCTCGGATATCAACGTGTAATTTTAAAAAACGCTGGTTATGATGCCTGGATTTCTCTTATTATTGCGGGAATTGCAACTCATATTGTGCTGTTTTGTATGTTAAAAATGCTTGAAAAAGACGGAGATTTAATTAGCATTCATACAACAACCTTTGGAAAATGGGTTGGCTCTATATTTTCTGTAATTTTCACTCTTTATTGCTTATTATTTTGCCTTACGGTTCTTCGTACGTATATGGAAGTGATACAAGTTTGGATTTTCCCTACCATTAAGTTATGGAAACTTACGCTTATGTTTTTATTAGTCACTTACTACATTATAAAAGGTGGCTTCCGTTCTGTGACAGGGATATGTTTTTGGGGTATTGTTCTTCCTATTTTCGTTGTATTCTTTTTAATCTATCCAATGAAATATGCTCATTTTCGTAATATTTTACCTATTTTTACACATTCACCTTTTGACATGCTTATATCTGCAAAACAATCCGCATTGGAATTTCTGGGGTTTGAAACAATTCTTATCTTTTATCCCTTTATTGAAAAAGGAAAATCTTTAAAGCGATGGGCCCATGCTGGAATTGCTTTTAGCACCTTAATTTATGTAGTTTTAGCTATCGTATCTTTTATGTATTACAGCGAGGGACAATTAAACCGTACTATTTGGCCTACTTTAACGATGTTAAAAATAATTAAAGTTCCTTTTATCCAGCGCTTTGAATATATTATTATTTTCGTTTGGTTTTTAATTATTTTACCAAACCTCTGCTTAACCATTTGGTCATCATGTCAAACGATGAAGCGTTCCTTTCATATTTCATTTAAATTTACATTACCGTTTTTTATTTTCATCATATTTTCAGCTTCTCTACTTTTCACAAACCGTGAAAGTATCAACACATTAAATACCGTACTATCTCAAGCAGGTTTATATATTGTATACGCTTATATCCCAATTTTATTTTTGTTTCATTCACTAAGATGGTACTTCAAAAATCGTTCAAAAAAAACTTCTCCCTAGGTGTCCCTTAGTCTGATACAATTTGATTAATACATTTATAAAGGGGACAAGCGAATGAAAAAGTATGTATTTTCTTTACTTGCAGTACTAAGCTTAATTCTTGCTGGATGCGGAAGTACTAGTACAAATGACCAAAAATCTTCTGAATCAAAAAAAGAAGAACATGACCACGCATCGCACACTCAGCAAGCTGACATTCAAGAGAAAACAAAAGGAGTCGACACACTTCCTACCTTCCTAGACAAGCTTGATCCACAAATGAAAGATATCTACACTGTCGCTGGACAAAATGCAGAACTATTAGATTGGATTCCATGCTATTGTGGTTGCGGTGAAAGTGTAGGACATAAAAATAATAAAAACTGCTTTATTCGTGAAATTAAAAAGAATGGTGAAGTTGTTTGGGACTCCCATGCAACGACTTGCGTCAATTGCCTAGAAATCGCAGTTGAATCTGCTTCCATGAAACAAAAAGGAAAATCAACGCTTGAAATTCGTAACTATATCGATAATAAATACAAAGAAGGCTATGGCAAACCAACACCTACGCCAATGCCAAAAGCTTAAAAAACGAGGAAACTCCTCGTTTTTTCTTTTCATTCACTTTTTTTCTTAACAAATTCTTTCAAGTGTATTTCCCCTTACTTATCACACACTATATATAACTCTCGGTAAGGAGGGTACACAGTGCAAACATATAACGACTATGATAAAGCTCTCTATTACACGTATTGCTGTAATTGGGATAAATTACTCGTTCTCATGGTTCAAACGAACGATCAATTATTTTCTAAACGTATTGAGCATTTTTTACACGCTTATCAATACAGTAAAGAACTTCCAGAAGTTGATAAACAATTGCAGCTCCTATTTCAATATATTGACCACGCATCCCAAAAGTCGCATGTAGAAGAAGTAGAACAAATTCAAATGTAAAATATAGCGCTATTCTCTTCCGGAGAATGGCGCTTTTTTAAAATGTTTATATCAATAAAAGTTTCTCCTTATAAAACTTTTATTGATAAACATATTTTTTCTTTCTTTTCCATACTACTTCATACTATAATTTAGTATGTAACTATTATAAGAGAGGTATAAAATATGGGACGAGAAAAAAAGCAAGAATATGCTTTACTTACCGCATGGGGAGCTTCTTTTATCGCTACACTAGGAAGTCTGTACTTTTCCGAAATCATGAAATTTGAGCCTTGTGTTCTTTGTTGGTATCAACGTATTTTTATGTATCCATTCGTTTTATGGCTTGGTATCGCTGTAGCAAAGAAAGATTATCGCATTGCAAGTTATTCTTTACCAATCGCAACTATTGGTGCTTGTATTTCTTTATATCACTATGCAATTCAAAAAGTCGCAGCATTTTCAGCTGCTGGGGCAGCTTGTGGACGTGTACCATGTACGGGAGAATACATAAACTGGTTCGGTTTTGTGACAATCCCGTTTTTAGCACTTATCGGCTTTATTACAATCGCTGTTTGTAGCTTTATTGTCATCAAAAACAAATAAGGAGATGAAAGAATGAAAAAAATGCTTATATTTGGTGGTATTATTATCGCCTTGTTTGCGGCAATTTTCGCTGTAACACAAATGGAAGAAAAAAACGCTTCAACTAGCCAAAAAATTGATAATGCTACTGGTAGTCAAACAGATGGTCCTGACTACTACACAAATAAAATTTCTCTTTCAGATCTTCAAAAGAACTTAAAAGAGAAAAAAGAAGAAACAGTATACTTTTATCAAACATCTTGCGTTCATTGCCAAAAATTATCTCCTGTCGTAGTGCCAATGGCTAAAGACTTGAACGTTGATATGAAAGTTATGGATATTGAAAAATTAGATGCTCCTTGGGATGAATATAAAATTCAAGGTACACCAACAATCATTCATTTTAAAGATGGCAAAGAAGTGAGCCGTATTAGCGGTGAACAGCCGAAAGACAAATTAAAAGAATGGCTTGAACAAACGAAAAAGTAATTAGAAAAGGAAACTCCTTCTACACATGAAATGGGCGTAAAATCCCACACTAATGTATAAGGAGGGGGTTTTATGCCAGAAGTAAGATGTTCTGTTTCCAACTGTTCTTTTTGGGGACAAGGTAACTTTTGTCAAGCAAGTGCGATCATCGTTCAGCCTGATGCAGATGAAACTGGTCAAACTGAAAATGATTCATATACAGCTGCTGTTTTAACAAACGAGACGCTAGAAAGTTCTGTAGCAACGAGTGTAGAGACTTGTTGTCATACATTTAAGCCTAGATATTAACAATTATTCCACCTCATATACGTGAGGTGGTTTTTTCTTTTCCTCTTCTTGTTTACGTCATCTCTAATTCTCCCTATAATAAAGTTAACATTTTTATGAATACGAAGGTGAAATACTATGGCTAAAACAATTGCAGATATCGCCAAATTGGCTGGAGTTGCAAAAAGCACAGTCTCTCGTTACTTAAACGGCGGATATGTAAGTGATAAAACAAAACTTAAAATCGAAGGTATTATTCAAGAAACAAATTTCTCTCCCAATACATTTGCTCAAAGTTTAAAAGCAAAAACAACAAATTTAATTGGTGTCATCATCCCCCGATTAGACTCCTTCGCTACAATGAAAACACTTATCGGGATCGATAAAACATTACAGGAAAATAACTATCAAATGCTTGTAGCAAATGCAAATCAAACAACCGGAACTGAAATACAAGCAATTGAAAACTTTATAAAACAAAAGGTAGCTGGCATTATTTTATTAACAAAAACATTGACGAATGAACATCAAAAAATTATGGCTAATTCAAACATCCCTATTTTATTCGTCGGGCAAGAATATAAAGATCAATATTGCCTCGTTCACGATGATTATGATGCAGCTTATGAGTTAGGGGCATACGTTTTATCGCAAGGCCATCGACATATTGCCTATTTAGGGATAGAAAAAGATGATATTTCTGTTGGAATAAATCGAAAAAATGGTTTTCAAAAAGCAATTGAAAATTTAGAACCGACTTGCAACGTTTCATATTACGAAACAACTTTCCGCATAGAAGATGCCATGAAACAAGTACAACATATTTTAGATAATAATCGCCCAACTCTTATCGTATGTGCTACAGATAACATCGCACTTGGCGCAATGAAAGTCATTCACTCCCACTCTCTTTCTGTACCAGGTGATATTTCTGTAACAGGATTCGGTGGATATGATATTTCAGAAATGGTACACCCTAGTTTAACGACAATTGCGTTTGACTATGAGTATGCTGGAAAGCTTGCTGCCACTTCTCTTTCACAGCTTGTTGAAAACAAAACTATACCAAAAATATTACACTCCCGTTATACATTAAAAATCCAAGAAAGCGTTGACAAAATATAAAGGCGCTCTATAATAAAATTAAAACCGGTTCCACATTTTAAAAACAGGATTTTCAACATCATTTCCCTGTTTTTTATTTTAACTTATTGCGGAACCGGTTCCATAAAAGAGAATTTATAGTAAGGGGGAATTTTTATGGATATGAAACAAATTGCAACTCAAGTAATACAGAATATTGGTGGAAAGGAAAACATTGTTCGTGCCACACATTGTGCGACTCGCCTTCGTCTTATATTAAAGGATGATACGAAAATAAACGCTGCAGAAATCGAAAACATCGATGGAGTAAAAGGTGCTTTTGCAACGACCGAGCAATATCAAATTATTTTTGGAACTGGCATAGTAAACAAAGTATATGATGAATTCTCAAAACTAATTGGAATAGCCGAACTAGATTCTACAACATCAAACGATATACCTAAGAAAAAAATGAATCCTGTCGCCCGCCTAGCAAAGACACTATCTAATATTTTTGTTCCAATTATTCCAGCTATCGTTGCAAGCGGTTTACTTATGGGTCTACTCGGAATGTTGAAAGCGTTTAAATTAGTTCCTGGAGATCACTCACTTATCCAATTACTTGATATGTTCTCAAGTGCAGCTTTCATCATTTTACCTATTTTAATTGGAGTTAGTGCCGCTAAAGAATTTGGTGGAAACATTTTCTTAGGTGCAGTTGTTGGTGGTATATTAACTCACCCAAGCTTAACAAATCCTTGGACTCTTTCAAATGCAAAACCCACAGTTTTACATTTCCTTGGTATGGATATTGATATGATTGGCTATCAAGGTACTGTTTTACCTATTTTATTATGTGTATATGTTATGAGTACAATTGAAAAAGAACTTCGAAAACGTGTTCCGAACTCTTTAGATTTATTAGTTACACCATTCTTAACAATTATTATAACTGGCTTTTTATCACTTATTATTATCGGACCAATTGGATATAAAATCGGTGACGGCATTACGTACCTTTTAAATACAATTTATCAATTTGCAGGACCAGTAGCTGGACTTATATTCGGTGGATTGTATTCAACAATTGTTCTTACTGGCTTACATCATAGCTTCCACGCTATTGAAGCGGGCTTACTCGCAAATAAAGATATCGGTGTCAATTTCTTACTCCCTATTTGGTCAATGGCGAACGTTGCACAGGGCGGTGCTACTTTAGCTGTCTATTTCAAAACAAAAAACAAAAAAACGAAAGAAATTGCAATTCCAGCAGCAGCTTCAGCATTTTTAGGAATTACAGAACCAGCTATTTTTGGTGTCAATTTAAAACTTGGTAAACCATTTATTGCAGCAGCTATTGGCGGCGCAATTGGAGGCGCTTACGTTGTTTGGATGCAAGTAGCGGCTAATGCATACGGTTTAACAGGTATTCCGATGCTTACAATTGTTGCACCTCTTGGCATGATGAACATGATTCACTATATAATTGGTTTCGCTATTGCAGTTATCACTGCTTTTGTTGCCACATTCATTTTATATAAAGAAAGTAAATAATAACGGGGTGAAAACCTATGTCAAAATATAAAACAATACTGCAATCTAATAAAGACGAATTACATTCTTTATATGAAATTGCAAACCAAGATTCATGGAAACCAATTTATCATATCCACCCACCATTTGGATTAATGAATGATCCTAACGGTGTATCATACTACAATGATGAATATCACGTTTTTTATCAGTGGTATCCATTTGGTCCCATTCATGGAATGAAGCATTGGGGGCATGTGAGGTCAAAAGACCTTATTAACTGGGAGCGTATGCCTGTAGCCATCATCCCTACTGAAAGCTATGAATCACACGGTGCATATTCTGGTAGTGCTATCGTAAAAGATGGCCTTCTTCATCTACTTTATACAGGGAATATAAAAAAGCCTGATGATTCCCGTGATGCAAAACAATGTATGGCAACAATGGATTCACAATATACGATGACGAAATATAGTAATAATCCTGTTATTGATATAATTCCTGACGGATATACAAAACATGTACGTGATCCAAAAGTCTGGAAACATAATGATATGTACTATATGTTACTCGGTGCCCAACGTGAAAATAAAACAGGAACTCTATTACTATACAAATCACAAGACCTATACAATTGGCATTTCCAAGGCGAAATTACAACAAACTTAAAAGAATCCGGATTTATGTGGGAATGCCCCGATTACTTCCAATTATCAGGGAAAGATGTACTTCTCTTTTCACCGCAAGGAATTGAAAAAGACGGAGAAAACTTTCACAATGTATACAATGTCGTTTATGCTATAGGCCATTTCGATATTAAAAATTTATATTTCCATGTTGATTCCTATTACGAAGCTGATAAAGGGTTCGATTTTTATGCCCCTCAAACTTTAGAAGACTCTACTAGTCGTCGCCTATTGTTTGCTTGGGCAGGATCAAGTGAAATCACATATCCTTCTGATGATTATATGTGGGCTCATTGCCTAACACTTCCACGTGAATTAACATTAGAAGATAACATCTTAAAACAAAAACCAGTTTCAGAATTAACAAAACTACGAACAACAAAAAAAGACATTTCAGGAGATATAACAGCTGGATTAAATGTATTATCAACGCTTGATGATGAAGACTCCTATGAATTAATTGTTACACTTAAAACAGAAGATGCAAAACGTTTTGGTCTTTCTCTCTTCCACAATGAGGAGGAATGTTTCCCCATTACATTTAATCGGGAACAAGGTACTATTTCTATAGACAGGGGCAACTTCTACCATCAATTTGGCGGAGAATATGGATTTGAACGCTGTAAAAAAATCGATATTCAAGATACGATAGAACTACAAATATTTGTAGATAAAAGCATCGTGGAAATTTTCTTATACGATGGTTCAACAGTCTTTACGTCCCGAGTTTTTCCTCGAAAAGACATGAAACATCATATCGCAATCTTTTCAGATGCAAAACTAAACTTTACCATCACACAATATAAGCTGAAAAGAGGGATTGTATGAGAAATGTCTTTTGTATAGGTGAACTATTAATTGATTTTGTGTGCCGAAATACTAATGTTTCTTTAGTAAACGGTTCAGATTTCGAAAAAAAAGCTGGTGGAGCACCCGCTAACGTTGCTGCTGCGATTACAAAATTAGGTGGACACGCTACATTTATGGGGCAAGTAGGAAACGACCCATTTGGTGAGTTTCTTGAACAAACTTTACAGCGTGCGCAAGTCGATACATCCATGCTCATAAAAGATAAACAAACAACACTTGCATTCGTATCCATCGATCAAGATGGCGAACGTGATTTTACTTTTATGCGTGGTGCAGATGGTGAATATCAATTCAATAGCATTGATTTATCAAAAATACAAACGAATGATTTAATACATTTCGGTTCAGCGACAGCTTTACTATCAAGCCCATTAAAAGAAACGTATTTTCAGTTGTTACAATATGCGAAAGATAAAGGCCATTTCATTTCTTTTGATCCAAATTATCGAAGTGCACTCATTACAAATACAGAACAATTCTCTCAAGATTGTCTAACCTTTATAAAACATGCACACTTCGTAAAAGTAAGTCAAGAGGAAGCTACTATGCTCTCTAAAGAGAGTGATTTACAACAAGCTGCACTCAAATTATTAAATTATGGCGCAAAAGTAGTAGCTATTACACTTGGAAAAGACGGTACCCTTCTTGCGACAAATGAAGGTCAAACTATTGTCTCTTCTATTTCCATTCAACAAGTCGATACAACTGGTGCTGGTGACGCTTTCGTTGGAGCAATGTTATATCAGATTGCCCAAAGTGAACATACACTTTCGTATCATTTCAAAGACTTAACAGCATTTATCTCCTTTGCCAATAAAGTAGGCGCTATCACATGTACAAATTACGGTGCAATTGCCTCTCTTCCATCATTAACAGATATAAAAGCATACGATTAATCGTATGCTTTTTTTACATTCCTCTCCAAAAATCATGCATAATAAAAAAGTACAAAATAACGAGAACGGCCGTCCCGCATAGGGTAATGCGCCGATATATACTCTTCTCTCCTTCCCTCGCTTTCACAAACGCCCAAATAAATCCGAAGAATAATATTAAATCAACATATGGAACATAAAAAGAAAAGACGAGAAACGCATATAAATACACGATAAATAAACAGGTCGTTACTAAGAAAACTTTAAACGCAAATTCACTTTTCATAATATAACCGCCCCCTATCTGTACTGTATTATATTCAGCAAAATACAATAGTTGCAGTTAAACTCCAAGTATAAATAAGCTACCGTCTATAATACGGTAGCCATTACGGAACATTGTATTTCCGTTTATATATATTACTTAAAATCGAAGAAGGAATTTGCTCGTAACGAACTTTCTCTCCTGTTTCATCTATAATATACGAATTGTTTCCTATATAATATATTCCATCTTTTCGTTTTGAGTACACTGGATATCTTTCATTTGGCAATACCGTTTTCACTTTCGTTAACTGTCCATTTGGTTCTTGCCAATATATATCCGCGCGGTCTACTAACGTAAGTACTCCAATTTGTTCTTTTTCTATTTTTCGACCATTCCAGCTCACAACGCGATAACCAAGTTTATTCGCTTCATATTCGGGGCTCGTATGAAAACGAGAAATGATTACTTTTGTTTGTAATTGTACTCGGTCATATAACCATTGTATATCCCTGTCATGCATACGAATACAGCCATTTGATTCCCTACTTCCAATCGTCCATTCCCGGTTCGTCCCGTGAATTGCATATTCATTCTTATCTAGTCCAAGCCACCTCGTACCAAGAGGGTTATTCGGTGCACCCCCAGGTATTTTTTTTCGATGGTATTCTTTATTTTTAAATTTAGTTATAATACAAAAATTACCTTCAGGCGTAGGTGTACGATCTCTTCCAGTCGTTACTGGAAATGTTTTTGTGTAATTTCCATTTTCAAAAAAAGACAACTGGTTCGTCGTAAGATTTACTAATATTAAATGATCTGTATTAGCAAAAGCACTAACCGGTAGGATGAAAAATAATAGTATGATGAAACATAACTTTTTCAGCTATATCCCCCCTAGCGCTCCCTATAATAAGTGGAATTAACATTACTTTGCTCTTATAAATGAAAACTATCCATTTACAATAACGCCCCCATTTACATGTATCATTTGCCCAGTAACATAGGATGAATCACCAGATGCCAAGTATACGTATGCCGGCGCTAATTCATATGGTTGACCAGGCCGTTGCATCGGAACATTGCTCCCAAACTGAGAGACTTTCTTCTCATCAAAGCTCGATGGAATAAGCGGTGTCCAAATCGGGCCTGGTGCAACACCATTTACCCGAATCCCTTTTTGCACTAACGATTGAGAAAGTGATCTTGTAAAAGCTACGATTGCTCCTTTCGTTGCGGAATAATCAATTAACGTTTCATTTCCTTCATATGCAACGATAGATGCCGTATTTATAATGACATCCCCTTTCTTCAAATGAGAAAGGGCTGCTTTCGTAACGTGAAAATAAGAAAAAATATTAATACGAAATGTTTTTTCTAGCTGTTCTGCTGTAATATACTCTAGCCCTTGCTGCGGATATTGCTGTGCAACGTTATTCACTAAAATATTTAAACTACCTAACTGCCGGGCGGTCTCTTCCACAATATCTTTACAATGCTGTTCATTACTCAAATCCCCCGGCAACAATACACACTTTACACCTTCTTTTTCAACACGTTGTTTCGTCTCATTTGCATCTTCTTCCTCATCTAAATAAGCAATCGCAACATTTGCTCCCTCTTTTGCAAAAGCGATGGAAACTGCTCGTCCAATTCCGCTATCTCCTCCCGTAATTAACACATTCTTCCCTTTTAACTTTTCACTTCCTTTATAGTTTGCATCTTCAAACTGCGGAAGGGGGCTCATTAATGATTCAATACCTGGCTGCTTATTTTGATGTTGCGCAGGCATTGTTATAAAGTTTTTTTGCTGTGGCATAGCTGCTTTCAACTCCTTTTCCTTAGCATGTGCACAATAAAAAGCTGAAATTCACACATCGTTTTACGATTAATATTCGAATTTAAGACACAAAATATGAATTGTTATAAACTTTTTATGCAAAACTATTGCAAAATAGATAAAAAACGAATATTATATATAACTGTTGTGAAAATTATTCGTAAACAGAAAGGATGTTTATATGTTTAACCTTTCAAAACATAAAACTTCTATTAAAACTGAAATTATGGCAGGTATTATTACCTTCTTAACAATGGCATATATCATTGTCGTAAACCCTGTTATCCTTGGAGATGCAGGTGTTCCATTTGAACAAGCATTTACAGCAACAATTATCGCTGCTGTTGTCGGAACATTATTTATGGCAATCTTTACAAACTTACCAATCGCAATCGCGCCAGGTATGGGATTAAATGCTTACTTCTCTTACTCTGTTGTAAAAGCGCATGAAGGCATGACTTTCGCAATTGCATTCTCTGCTGTATTCGTAGCAGGTATGATTTTAATTTTGCTATCATTTACATCTTTCCGTACAAAATTAATGGAAGCAATTCCTGAAAACTTAAAACATGCAATTACTGCTGGTATCGGGCTATTTATCGCCTTTATCGGTTTACGTTTAACAGGTATCGTTACAAAAAATGATGCAAACTTAGTTGGACTTGGTGATCTTCACTCTGCTCCAGTACTACTAGCATTAGCTGGACTTGGAATTACAATTGTCCTTATGTCTTTAAATGTAAATGGCGCACTATTTATCGGGATGCTATTAACTGGTATTATCGCTTTCTTCACGGGACAATTATCATTCTCAAACGGTGTTACATCAATGCCTGGTTTACCAGAAGGAATTATCGTTTCAAATCCAATTACTGCTGTATCTGACGTAATTAACTACGGATTATACGGCGTTGTATTCTCATTCTTCCTTGTTACACTATTCGATACAACAGGTACATTACTTGGCGTTGCACAACAAGGTGGATTTATGAAAGACGGAAAGCTTCCAAAAGCAGGACGAGCTCTTCTATCTGACTCATTCTCAGCAACTATTGGTTCTATGTTCGGAACGACACCATCAACAGCTTACATTGAATCATCTGCTGGTGTTGCAGCTGGTGGTCGTACTGGTTTAACAACTGTTACAGTAGCGGTTCTATTCGCACTAGCAGCATTCTTCGGCCCATTAGTAAGTGCTGTTTCTGGTGTATCAGCTATTACTGCACCATCATTAATTATCGTTGGTAGTCTTATGATGGGTTCAGTTCGCCACATCGATTGGGACGCATTTGATGAAGCATTCCCAGCATTTTTAGTAATCTTAAGCATGCCACTTACATCAAGTATCGCAACAGGTATCGCACTTGGATTTATTTCATATCCACTTATGAAAGTGGCAAAAGGTAAATTCCGTGCTGTTCACCCACTTGTATATGTATTTGGAATTTTGTTTGCTTATCAATTGATATTCTTACCACATTAAAATCTCTCATAAAGAGGGATTTTTTTATACATAAAAAGTAGAGCATCGAAATTCGATGCTCTATTTTCCTTTTTTAAAAGCAATATAAAAAGACTGCAGAGAACTCCATCTCCACAGCCTAATATTTATTTTTGCAAGAACGCCTGCAAATCTTCAAATTGCCTCTTTGCATCTTCATAGCCTTGCTCGTATAAATTTTGTAGTTTTGCTGTATCTTTTTCCATACGATCTACTTGAAGCGGCACTTCTGGGCGAATAACAAATAAATTGCCAGCTTGTTCTTCTTTTTCAATATAGTGAAGTGTTTCATTATACACTTCATAACGATTTAGCATCGTGTTCACAAGGTTCGGATATTTTTTATAAGCTTTCGCAGCAATCCACCCAAATCTTGATTTTTTCTTTGCGTAACCATGATTTCTCGTTAAAATTACGACTGATTTTTTAAATCCATCTTCCTGTGCTTTACGAACTGGAATTGGATCAGAAATCCCGCCATCTAACAGTTGCTTACCACGATAATTTACTACTGGTGCAATGAAAGGCAATGAACTAGACGCTTGTAATAAATTTAGCGCATCATCATTCGTGCCTTCTTTTTCAAAATAAACTGATTGCCCTGTTTCACAATCCGTCGTTCCTACAAGGAAACGTTCCGGGCTATTAAAGTATGTTTCAAAATCAAACGGCACATGCTTTTCTGGGATTTCGTGGAAAATGAAATCCATATCAAATAGCTGACGTTTTCTCCATAAGTTTTTATACGATAAATATTTCGGATGTGATGCATAATCAATATTGACCGTTTTATTTCTATTTCTTTGTCTGGAAAGATACGACGCTGCATGACAAGCACCAGCTGATACACCGATTACATATGGAAAATATAAATCTTGTTCCATAAAGTATTCTAATATCCCGCCCGTGTATACACCACGCATACCGCCGCCTTCTAATACTAACCCCGTATTTTCAAGCATGTTACTCTCTCCTCTATATATATTGACTCTTTAATTATTCACCATGTTAAGTATCTTTTTCTATTATATATGAGTTCTTTCAGAAATTATATTTAAAAGACTTGAGAAAAAGGAGTTTTTTCTTCCAATTATATTTCCAAATGACCGGAGACATCCTTTATAAACCTTTGAATAAAGTCTTGCTCTTCTTTCGTATATCCATCTAAAAGTAACAACCACTTTTCTTCAGCTTGCTTATGCAATTTTTCATGAGCTTTATATATTTCATTCCCACTCTCCGTTAAGCTGAAGAAGATTTCTTTTTGATTATCTAACATTTGCATCTTCTCAACGAATTGTTTTTGAAACAACTTTGTACAAATTTTAGAGATTGCTCCCTTCGTCATGCCCATTTCTGTCGTAATTGCCGTTACATTCATCAAACCATTTTTTCCGATACATTCGATTACATGTAACTCAGATAAAGACATACTACTTACGCCTGTCTCACGAAGAAACTTCTCATTTTGTCGTTTTAAATGTTCTTCTTTTTTATGCAAAAGTGTACGAATGTCCGACAGTATTTCCATTTGCTTCGTTGCATGCTTCAATCCGTTCGCCTCCTAAGTTTCCAAAGAAACAATTTAACTATATACCATTTTAAAACCATTTTTTCATCTTTACAAGTAAGAAAATCATGTTAAAATAAATTTAGTTTCTAAGGAAACTAAAATACAAGGAGGTTAACAAGATGAAAAAATCTAAACTAACTTTCATTTTATATGTTGTCTGTATTAGTGCCTTACTCGGTTCCTTCGCTCAAAATATTTACACACCTATCTTACCGATGATTCAAAATTCTTTTCACACTTCTCTTTATCTTGTAAATGTAACAGTTTCACTTTTCACATTCGTTCTTGCAATTATGCAGCTCGTATATGGACCTTTAATTGATACAAAAGGGAGAAAATCTGTCCTTATCCCTAGTTTAGTCATTAGTACAATTGGTTCAATCGGATGTGCTTTTTCGGCAAACATTTATTTATTTCTCTTTTTTAGAGCTGTTCAAGCTATAGGAATAGCGGCTATACCTGTAGTTTCAGCAACGATTATCGGCGATTTATTTGAAGGAAAAGAACGCGGAGAAGCGATGAGCCTATACCAAATGTTACTTGCCCTCGCACCTGCAATGGCTCCTCTCATAGGTGGTTATCTTGGCAGTATAAATGGTCACTTATCTGTATTTCTCTTTTTATCTACACTTGGCATTATCTTATTAATTATAAACATTTCACTACTCCCAGAAACAAAGCCAAATATAATTAAACAATCTAAAGCACAAAAGAATTACTCTCTTATCTTAAAAAATAAAACTGGATTTTCTATTACTCTTATTGGCTTCATTCAATTTTGTATTTACTTTTGCTTTCTCGTTTTTTTACCGAGTATTTTAACAAATTCATTTCATTTAACTGTAAATAAAATTGGTCTTATGTTTGTACCAATGTCTCTTTCTATCATGCTAGGAAGTTTTTGCTACAAGTTTTTGCAAAAACGACTCACAACAAAGCAAGCTTTATTTATTACGAGTTTCTTCAATATTATATGTGTCGTTTTATTCTCTTTCACATATAGCATCAATATCCCATTCATTATTATCGTTACATCTTTGTACGGTTTTAGTATGGGACTTTCTATGCCAACTCACACTACTTTATTAACAGAAGAATTCGTACAAGAACGCGCAACAGCTATCGGTATGTACAACTTCATCCGCTATCTTGGTATGGGCACAGGGCCACTTATAGGTGGATTTCTTTTATTTAACCAAAATTACTTTTGGATTTTCTTCCTAGGCGCAATTATGTTTTTACTTGTAATCTTATATACAATGAAAATGCTAAGCCTTCATGCTGTACAAAAATTAAAATAGAGCCCCAAAAATGTCGGCTCTATTTTACCCTCTTTGATCCGCAACAATATGAATATCAATATACTTTGTTTGTCTCATAATTTCATTTACAATAGAACCTTTTCGAATTTCTTCCCACCGCGTTCTCGCTGATTGCCCAAGTAAAATTTGTGTTACTTGCAATCTTTTCGCGACTTCAATAATAACATCCGCTGGCTTTCTTCCCTTTGCTTCTTCTAATACAAAACTCGCATCAAATTGATTCGTGAGCGTCTTCCACTCTTCAATTGTTTGTTTTTTACCAGCTGAAAGAGAGTCTATATTTTCTCTTTCAACATTTAATACATACAATTCAGCATTTAACCGATCAGCCATGCGCCATCCCCGTCTTATTAATTTCTCCGCTGTTGAACTGTATTGTACACAAACAAGAATTTTTTCTTTTACGCCAATTGGTTCTATTACTGTTTGGCTAATTTTCTCGTCCATATCATCGGCAACCTCGCGAAGTGATAATTCCCTAAGTGCTCCTAAATTATTAAGCGTAAAGAAATTTTGTAAGCTTTGCTGAATTTTTTCTTCTTTATATATCTTTCCGTCTATTAACCTCTTCCGAAGTACTTCCGGTGTTGCATCAACGAGCTGAATTTCATTTGCTTTTTGTAAAATAAAATCTGGAACTCGTTCTCTTACTTTTACATTCGTAATTTGAGCTACAATATCATGAACACTTTCTAAATGTTGAATATTAAAAGCTGATAATACCGATATACCAGCCTCTAACAATTCCTGCACATCCATATAACGTTTTTTATGCTTAGAACCAGGAACATTACTATGCGCAAGTTCATCCACTACGACTACTTGCGGCGCGCGTTTTTTTATTCCTTCCACATCAAGCTCATAAAATACCTTTCCTTTATACTGTATTTCTTTCAAAGGAACTTTTTCTAAATCAGCAATTGCTTCTTCCGTCTCTTTTCTTCCATGCGTTTCAATTAAACCAATTACAATATCAATTCCATCTTTTTTCATTTCCCTTGCATCAAAGAGCATTTTATAACTTTTTCCTACGCCTGGAGCTGCTCCTACATATAACTTTAACTTTCCGCGATTTTGCTGACGAATATATTCTAAATATTCCTCTGGCGTTCGCCTTTGAAACTTCGGTTCATAATCATCCGCATACAAAATAAACACTACCTTTCATTCGAAACAACGCTACCTCAATCCGTTAGATTGAGGTAGCACTGTTACTATTTCATTAATTCCTGTAATGCCAAATTTAGCTTTAAGACGTTTACGCGGGTCTCTCCAAATAAACCAAGCGCAGCACCTTCTGTTTGATCTTTAATCAATTGATTAAGTTTTTCTTTCGGAATATTCGTTAATTTCGATATGCGATCCACCTGCACAGAAGCTGCCTTCGGACTAATATCAGGATCAAGCCCTGAACCTGAATTTGTCACTAAATCAATCGGTACTTCTGTAACTGGAACGCTCGGATTTTGTTTCTTCCACTCTTCAATACTTTTCTCTACTCGTTTCTCTAAATCTGGATTAGATGGTGCATAGTTATTTGAACCAGATGCTTCAGCCTTATATTCAATACTAGAAACACGCCCTTGAAAATAACGTGGATCCGTGAAGTTTTGCCCGATTAATTTAGAACCAATCACTTCATTTTTATCATTATATATTAGACTTCCATCCGCATTATCCTTCATCACGGCTTGTGCAATACCAGTAACAATAAGCGGGTATACAAGTCCGCACAACACTAGAAATGTAAAAGTAATACGGATAATTGGTGATAGTATACTTTGTTTCTTCTCCATCTTTTTCCCCTCTTCCTTATATAAACAAGCCGATAATCATATCAATTAACTTAATTCCAATGAACGGAACGATAACTCCGCCAAGCCCATAAATAAGTAAGTTTCGGCTAAGCAATGCATTAGAACTCATCGGTTTATATGCAATACCTTTCATCGCTAACGGAATGAGTAATGGAATAATAACAGCGTTAAATATTAATGCTGATAAAATCGCTGACAGTGGTGATGTTAATTTCATAATGTTCAATGCCTCCATTTGCGGAATCGCAAGTGTAAACATTGCTGGAATGATTGCAAAATATTTTGCTATATCATTCGCAATACTAAACGTCGTTAAAGCACCTCGCGTCATTAACAATTGCTTACCGATTCCTACAACCTCAATAATTTTCGTTGGATTCGAGTCTAGATCAATCATGTTTGCCGCTTCTTTCGCTGCTGTCGTACCACTGTTCATCGCTAATCCAACGTCCGCCTGTGCTAATGCTGGAGCATCATTTGTACCATCACCTGTCATCGCTACAAGTTTCCCTTTATCTTGCTCTGCTTTAATGACAGCAATTTTATCTTCCGGTTTACACTCGGCAACGAATTCATCTACTCCAGCTTCTTTTGCAATGGTTGCTGCTGTTAACGGATTATCACCTGTACACATAACCGTTTTAATCCCCATTTGGCGTAACTGTTCAAAACGCTCACGCATACCCGGTTTTACTGTATCCTTTAAATAAATTAAACCGTAAATACGATTATCTACTGCAACTACAAGTGGTGTTCCGCCCTCTTTTGAAATTAAGTCTGCTTTTTGATTTACATCTTTCGGAATTGTTCCGCCTTGTGACTCAACCCATTCAATAACGGCACCTACAGCACCTTTTCTCACTTTCGTTCCGTCTTGTAAATCAACACCACTCATTCTCGTTTCTGCTTTAAACGGAACAAACTCACCTTGTTCTGCAAGTTCTCTATTATATGATATAGATTTTCCCTGCACATACTCGATAACAGATCGACCTTCTGGTGTTTCATCTAAAACAGAACTAATAGCGGCCCACTTTCCAACTTGCTCAATCGTTTCATTTCCTACAGGCAATAATGTATGAGCCATTCGGTTCCCAAAAGTAATTGTACCTGTTTTATCTAAAATAATTGTATTAATATCGCCCGCAGCTTCTACTGCTTTCCCTGACATCGCTAGCACGTTAAATTTTGTCACCCGATCCATCCCCGCAATACCAATCGCTGATAGCAAACCACCAATTGTCGTTGGAATTAAACATACTAACAACGCTACAAGTACAGCAGTATCAATTTGAAAACCTAAATAATTTGTGAAAATCGGCAACGTCACAACGACGATTAAGAAAATAAGAGTTAAGCTCGTTAATACTGTATTTAAAGCAATCTCATTCGGCGTTTTTTGACGAGCAGCTCCTTCTACTAAAGAAATCATTTTATCGATAAATGATTCACCAGGATTACTCGTAATGACAATTGTAATTTCATCACTTACGACCATCGTTCCACCTGTTACGGAACAAAAATCACCGCCTGCTTCTTTTATAACAGGAGCTGATTCACCTGTAATTGCAGATTCATCTACAGATGCTAATCCTTTGATTACTTCGCCATCACTTGGAATCATTTCTCCTTGTTTTACGATAACAACGTCACCTTTTCTAAGATCAGTTGCTGAAACTTGGACAATGTCTCCATTTTCTTTTACTACATTTGCAAACACATCTTTCTTCGACTGCTTTAAAGAATCGGCTTGCGCTTTACCACGACCTTCTGCTAATGCTTCTGCAAAATTCGCAAATAAAACTGTAAATAATAGAATGAGAGAAACTGTTATATTAAACCATCCTGGTATACTACTAGAACTGCTTGGAAGAAAAGATAAAATGAACGTAATGATAAATCCAATTTCCACAACGAACATAATCGGATTCTTTATCATGACTTTCGGATTCAATTTCGCAACGGATTGCTTCATCGCATGTGTTACGATATCACGATCCATCGTTTTCGCTTGTCTAACTTCATCTTCTACAGCATGTATTTGTGACTCATTTAATTGTTTTTCTTTTACTACTACCGGTCTCATCATTTACCCTCCATTACTTCAATGTAAGAAATTCTGCAATTGGACCGAGTACTAACATCGGGAAGAATGTTAATGCACCGACAATTACAATTGTTCCGATGAAGATGCCACCAAATAAACTATTATCTGTACGGAACGTTCCGACTGTTTCTGGCACTACCGTTTTTTCTTTCAATGAAGCTGCCACAGCTAGCATCGTAATTAAACTGAAGTAACGTCCTAAAAACATAACTAAACCAGTCGTAATATTCCAAAACGGTGTATTATCTCCTAATCCTTCAAATCCAGATCCGTTATTCGCAGCTGACGATGTATATTCATATACCACTTGCGTCAAACCGTGGAAACCGGAATGAGAAATAGCATCCGTCCCTAAATTTGTTGAAAGAGCTAATGCCGAAAATCCTAAAATGAGCAATGGATGAAATAAAATCGTGACCGCGATTAATTTCATTTCCTTACCTTCAATCTTTTTACCTAAAAACTCTGGTGTCCGTCCAACCATTAACCCAGATATAAACACCGCGATAATTGCATACATAATAATGTTTACAAAACCTGCTCCAACGCCGCCATACACAGTATTTAACATCATATTTACAAGCGGAACTAAACCGCCAATTGGTGTTAACGTATCATGCATCGTATTAACAGCGCCTGTTTCAGCAGCTGTCGTTACCGTTGCGTATAGTGAAGAAAATACTGTTCCAAATCGTACTTCTTTCCCTTCTGTACTTCCTTGTACATGTTCGATACCCATTCCATTTAATGCCGGGTTCCCGTTTAGTTCAGATGTCGTAATCGTTATAAACCCTAGTAAAAATACCATAAATAGTGACACGAAAAGGATGCGGCCTTGTTTTTTATTTCCGACCATTCGTCCGTACGTAAATGGAAGTGCTGTTGGTAATAACATCATAAGCATCATTTGCAAAATATTACTCATTTGTCCTGGATTTTCGAAAGGATGCGTAGAGTTTGCTCCGAAAAATCCACCGCCATTATTTCCAAGTTCCTTAATGGAAACGAATGATGCAACAGGTCCACGTAAAATACTTTGCTTTGCACCTTCAATCGTTTGTGCTGTAACCGCCCCATCTAACGTTTGTGGTACGCCAAGTGCGACAAAAACTAGTGCCGCAATAAATGCAATAGGAAGAAACACTCTCGTTAACGCTCTCGTAAAATCAACGAAAAAGTTACCAAGTTCTTTTCCAGCAAGTCCTCTTATAAAAGCCATAACGAGCGCTAATGTCGTTGCTGGTGCCGCAAACATTAAAAATGTAATTCCGATTAATTGTGATAAATAAGATAAACCATTTTCACCGCTATAATGCTGTAAGTTTGTATCAGCCATAAAACTAATTGCTGTATTAAAAGCGAGCGTAGGCTCCATCCCTTCAATATGCGCTGGATTTAGTGGCAGCACACCTTGTAATCTGAAAATGAAGTATACGACAACGATCATAAATCCATTTAATAAAACTAATGATAATGCGTACTGTTTCCACGTTTGATTGTATGCTTTTACACCCGTAATTTTAAAAATAAGTTTTTCAAAAGGCCCGAATACTTTATCTAACGTTTTGCTACCTTGAAAAGCTTTTTCTAAATAAATCCCCGTTGGCTTTGCTACTAAAATAAACAAGAGCATTGTAATAATGACTGCAACCCAAATCATAATGAATGATTCCCCCTAATTAAAACTTCTCTGGATTTAATAATGCATACACTAAATACACTGTAATTGCTGCGACAATAACCGATAAGACAATCATCATGATTGCTTTCCTTCTTTCACAACTTTATCTGACCAACTTGCAAGACTTGCCATCGATGCAACTAATAAAATAAAAATCCCGACCATTACAACATCTAACATAACTATCCCTCTCTTTTTGTTAAAATTTACCATTTAAATATTAAAAAAGAACACTGAGCTCTACTCAGTGTTCAAAAAATGAACAACAAAAAGTAAACCTCCTCTCTAAACGCTTACGAGGTTAGCTGTCGGATTCGGGCCTAAAGAGTAGCCCTACTTTCAAAACTGAAAGATTCACCCCAAGTGACGATGCACAAAATTGGTTCCCCCGCTCCATTTCTGGAACTCAGCGATTTTAGGTTTTTTTGGAAATTTTATGAATGATTTATGAGAGTAAATATACTCCTCTATATTTCACTTGTAAAGGGGTAAATTACTGAAAATAATAATATTTACATTCATTTAAACGCTTACATTGAAGATTATTACTGTTATTTCATCTATTTTCTTTATTTCTCTTTTCTTTTCTTAAAAATGACCTTTTAAATATGAAATAAAAAGAGCGAATGACATGAAGTGCATAGCTTGTTGCACTCAGCATTCGCTCTTTTTTATTCAACCTTTATTCTCCTCGTAAAAATGCACGTAAATTTCTCCCACGAATATAAACTTGTGTCAATTCTGCATGTAGCTGCTCATACTCGGTAATATCCATCTCTAAATACAAAGCATCTTTTGATGGTAATATAATATATGGCCCTGGAAAAAGGGGATCAATCTGGACCAATTCTTGAACTCGCTCTACCGATACTGCCCAACGATTTGCTATATCTCCAAGTAATAGTACCTTCATCATTTCTTCCCCCGCCCTATTCAAAAAATAAAAAAGAAATATTATCACAATTTGTAAACACGACAAACTTAGCTCCAATGGTTTCATAGAGCCTCGCTGGATATCGTTTATTCCTTGTAACAACAGTAATAGGTGCTTGAAAAGAAAAACGAATGTGTTCTGTGAAGAAACTAACGATTGGAAGCTCATCCCCTAGTAAAATGACCTTCTTAATACACTCACAAATACTAGTAAAATCCTGCTCCTTACTACAACTATAAGTCCAATCAAACCCACAATTCCTAACTTCAGCCGCTACCTCTTCATTTGCTGTAAAAATAACTAACTCATGTTGAAATGCAACTAGATCTCTTAAACTATTTACCTTACTTTCTTCTCCAACACAAATAAGTGTTAGTTCCATGTACCTCATCCTCCTTAGTATAAAAGAAATCAAACATAGATTGATATTCCCCTATACTAATCAGATCGATGAAGTGATGTATCCATCATGGCACCGTCCTCTCTCAAGACGCTTACGAAGTTAGCTGTCGGATTCGGGCTTTGAGAGTAGCCCTACTTTCAAATTTGAAAGATTCACCCCTAGTGACACTGCACAAATTGGTTCCTCCGCTCCATATAATTGGACTCAGCGTTTACAAAAAAATATATTCTGGCTGATATATTACTCCTGTATTTTGAAAAAGTAAACAGAAAAAAAGCCAGTTATAAAACTGGCTTTTCACTTATCTATACACGCGTTCTATTCACTTTATACGCAAAATGATTCGTTGGTCCATGACCACTACCAATATTCAATGGCTCTTCAATTGCTATACTAATAAATCGTTTTGCTTCTTGAACAGCATCTTCAATTGAGTATCCTTTCGCAAGTCCTGCTGTAACCGCTGAAGCAAATGTGCACCCACTTCCGTGCGTTTGCTTTGAAGGAATTCGCTCGCTTCTAAACTCAATAAATTCTTCTCCATCAAAGAGGAAATCAATTACTTCATTACCTTGATATTCTGCATGTCCGCCCTTCATAAGCACATATTTAGCACCTAATTCGTGCAATACTTTTGCAGCTTCCTTACTATCTTCAACATTATGAATCTCCACCCCAGTTAACACTTCTGCTTCTGGAACATTCGGTGTTATAACGGTTGCTACTGGTAATAAATATTCTTTTAATGCATGAACTGCTTCTTGCTGTAATAATGATGCACCGCCTTTTGCGATCATAACGGGATCTAGCACAATATTATTCCAGCCAAATTTTTTAATTTGTTCTGCAACAATTTGAATTATTTCCCTACTAAATAACATTCCTAGTTTCACTGCATCTGGTGTTAAATCCGTACCAATTGAATTCAGCTGTTCTGTAATACCTTCTAACGGAACAGGATATACCCCTTGAACGCCAAGCGTGTTTTGAGCAGTAATTGCCGTAATAGCCGTCATTCCGTATACACCAAGCTCTTGGAATGTTTTTAAATCTGCCTGAATTCCAGCACCGCCGCCGCTATCAGACCCTGCAATTGTTAAAGCTTTATTCACTTTCATCCCACTCATCCTTTTCTATCCAAAATAGCGATGATAAATTGTTTTTGCTTCGCTTATATCTTTCGTTCCATGTACGAGCACACGGCCATCTTTAAAGGCTACTAACCTCTTGTCTTCAACAGAAAATGATAGTAAATATGGATTTATATTTAAATCATTTACACGACCTTCCAACAACTTTTTATATTGTTCAAAATTCATTTCATCTTTATGAGGTGGTCTAATTTGAACTGTATTTCGCCCGCATAAGACTGCTGTTTTTGATGTGTTTTCTTTATTTAAATACGGATATAATGCATTCTCTCCGCATGAAGGACAATTATGCTGGCGAAGTTTTTGCACATTCATACATGAATACTCATTCTTCCACATATCAAACGATACAAGCCCATCTCGAAGTGATTCGTAATCTTCTACTAACAGTTTAAGAGCTTCTGTTACTTGATGAGAAACGACAAGAGATACAGCAGGTGATATAATACCCGCTGTATCACATGTTGCCCCGCCAAGCGGAATCGACTGTAATAAACATGATAAACATGGTGTTTTACTAGGAAGGATTGTGTAAGAAAGACCGTAACTACCTACACATGCACCGTAAATCCATGGAATAGAATATTTTTGTGATATATCATTTACAATAAAGCGCGTTTCGAAATTATCAGTCGCATCAATAATTACATCAACATTTATAACAAGTTCTTCTAGCTCTTCAGCTGTTACATCTTGAACGAGAGCTTCTATTGTTACATCACTATTAATCTCTTCTAAACGTTTTTTAGCCGCTATAGCTTTTGGAAGATTATTCTTTACGTCGCTCTCTGCATACAATTGTTGTCTTTGTAAATTACTCCAATCTACATAATCACGGTCAACAATTGTTATCTTGCCAACACCTGCTCTTACAAACATCTCTGCATTTGCACTACCTAATGCACCTGCACCGATAATAAGCACATGCTTTTCTCTTATCTTTTGCTGTCCTTCTTCTCCAATTGGAGAAAATAGTTCTTGGCGAGAATATCGATTATTCAACTACGCTCATTCCTTCTAAAGGACTACTTGCAGTTGCACAACGCTTACGTGCAATGCGACCTGCTTCAAATCCTAAACGGCCTGCTTCAATACTTAATTTCATTGCTTGTGCCATTTTAATAGGATCTTTTGCTCCTGATACAGCTGTATTTAATAACACGCCATCTGCTCCTAATTCCATTGCAAATGCCGCATCAGCTGGGCTACCAATACCGGCATCAACGATAACTGGTACTGTCGCTTGTTCAATAATGAAGCTCAAATTTAATGGATTTACAATACCAAGTCCTGATCCGATTGGAGATGCTCCTGGCATAATCGCATGCACGCCAAGCTCTTGTAATTTACGTGCTAATACAACATCATCAGATGTATACGGAAGTACGATAAATCCTTCTTCCAGTAACATTTCAGATGCCTTTAATGTTTCTACCGGATCAGGTAATAACGTTCTATCATCACCAATAACTTCTACCTTTATCATGTCACAAAGCCCAGAAGCTTTTGCTAATTTTGCAATACGAACAGCCTCTTCAGCGTTTTTTGCTCCTGCTGTATTTGGTAATAACGTATATTTTTTCACATCAAGTTTCTCTAATAAATTAGGTTGCTTTGCATCAAAGATATCCATACGACGTACTGCAAACGTTAAAATTTCAGCTTCAGAAACGTCAATTGCCTTTTGCTGTACGTCAAAATCAGGGAATTTACCTGTTCCTAATAAAAGTCTAGAATGAAATGAAAATGGTCCAATGTTTAACATAATCAACCGCCTCCTACGAAAGTTACAATCTCAATTTGGTCTCCATCAAAAACAGATGTATCTGTATGATCATCTTTTTGTAAAATATCTTTATTACGCTCTACTACAACAATTCTGTTATCTAGCTCTAAATGTGTAAGTAGCTCAGCTACTGTTTTTACACTCGCTGGCACTTCAATTTGGTTACCATTAATTTTTAAATTCAAACTTCCATCCCCTTTCTAAACTCTTCTAGAAAGCAATGAATCTAGCAAATGATTCTCTTGCTTTCCTTCTATTAAATCAGCCATATATTGGCCAGAAATAGGACTTAATAAAATACCGTTTCGATAATGGCCCGTGCAAGCATATAAACCTTTTATTTCTTCATGCTCTCCCATATAAGGAGCTTCATGATTCGATTGTGGTCTTAATCCTGCCCACGTGCTTTCCCATTCTGCTTCTTTTAAAGCTGGCAATATTGTATAAGCACGCTCTAATATAGAAGTTATACTTTCTGGCTGCACAGTTTTATTGAACGTATGTGGCTTCATTGTTGCCCCAATTACGTAACGTCCACCGCGCTTTGGAGTAATGTAAAATCTTTCTTGAAAAATAGGTGCTTTTAAAAGTTGTTTTCTACTTCTTACCGCAACCACTTCTCCTTTAACTGGATATGTACCCCAATCGCGGTGAAAATAACTGAGTAACTTCGTGCTCCATGAACCTCCTGCAATAACGACTTTCTCACATGTGACAATACCTTCACTTGTAATAACTCCAGTCACTTTATTATTTTCAATACGGATATCAAATACTTCTGTCTGTTCATATATATCAGCACCGGAAATCGCTGCAGAATGTGCGAATGCTTTCGTAAGCTCTGGTGCAATAACATGACCGTCTTTCGGATAATATACTGCTCCTATAATAGATTCGGATAGATATGGCTCTTTTTCCCGCACATGGTCTCCCGTTAGAAAATAAGAATCTTCACCTGTTTTCTGCTGCCAATCCATAATGTGAAGAATTCTTTCCTTCTCATCTTCATTTTGAGCAATACGATAAATTCCTTTTTCTTCATATCCAATATCAACACCCGTCTTTTCACGTAAAACTGCTGCAAGTTGTGGAAATATAGCTCGGCTTTCTCTAGCAAGTTCAAATAGCGGATCATACGCATCCCATTCTGCCTGAACACCAAGTAAACCAGCAGCTGCTTTTGAAGCTTCCGATGCAATACTTTGCTTCTCCACAATCGCTACTTTATGTCCTCTTTCTGCTAGAAAATGTGCAACTGAACTACCAATTACACCACCACCAATAATCGCTACATCATACTTCTCACACATGTTTTTCCGCCCACTTTCTTATTGATTCCTTATAAGATTTCGCTTTGCTATACGGGTTACTACTACTTACAATTCCAGACATAACTGCTATACCGCTTACACCGTTAGTAAGAACATCCACTGTGTTTTCTGGGGTAATTCCTCCAATTGCTGTAATCGGTATAGATAAACACCTTGCAATGTCTGAAATTTCTTCAAGCCCTCTCGCTGGCACACCTTTTTTACAATCTGTCGGAAATACATGGCCATAAACGAGTGAATCCGCTCCATTTTTAAAAGCTACTATTGCTTCATCTAGCGAATGCACAGAATAACCGACATGCAAATACGAAAACTTTTCTTTCACTGACTTTACATCTGTACTTCGATATCCTAGTTGAACACGAGGAATATTTAATAAAATTGCAATATCAATTCGATCGTTTATGACAATTTTAGAAGCTGGAAAGCCCTCCATTAATAGACTTTCCACACCTTCATATAATTCCTTCGTACTCTTCTCACGCTCACGAATATGCAAATAATCAATCTCACTCTCAATTTGCATCGCTACATTCACTAACTCTTCGAATGGCATATGGCCATTTGAGATTACGTGGAGCTCATTTTTCATATTCATTCGCCTACTTTAAAATATTTTCGAATAATTCATCGGCTGGGACGGTTTCTTTCGTCATTCCTTTGTCCTTCAGCCACTTATTTTGTTTCTCCCAAGATTCTTTTGAATCTGATAAGAATGGCTCATCTTTCGTTTCCATCTTCTCTAATAAAATTTTCATACTTTCCTTTTCAACTTCTGGCACAAGTGGGAAGTTTTCTTTTTCTTGATGATTTAATAAAATATTCAATGCTTCATCTGGGTTTTTCTTCATGAAATCATAGCCTTTTTTCGTACCACGTAAGAAAGCTTGCAACGCCTCTTTATCTTTTTTCAACGTTTTATCACCTGTTACAAACACAAGCTCATGATAGTTTGGTACTCCGTAATCAGCTGGATTAAAGTACGCTGGTTCATGGCCTTCATGACGCATAACAGGTACTTCATGGTTAATGTATGCCCCTGTTACCGCATCTACTTTCTTCGTAATTAATGCTGGTACTAAATCAAAGCCAACATCTACTACTTTCACTGTATCAGGATTACCACCAGCTTCTTTTACCATCGTTTTTAAATACATCTCACTTAATGGTGTTCCAGAGTATCCTACTGTTTTTCCTTCTAAATCTTTCGGTGATTGAATGCCCGCTGATTTCAGTGATACAACATGATTTAATGGTGAACGTACGACAGCCCCAATTGATTTCACTGGAATTTGCTCATTCACTCTCGCCATAACAACATCTGGCTGATAATACAAGCCAACTGTCACCTTCCCTGCTGCTGCTAGCGTTAATGGATCAGTCGGATTAGAAGGGAATTTAATATTTACCTTTACACCTTCTTCTTTAAAGTATCCTTTTTCAATTGCTGCATAGATAAAGCTATGTACCGCATTTGGATACCAATCTAACATGACTGTTATTTCTTTCTCTTTTTTACTTTTGTCTGATGCTGAATTACTCGAACATCCTGCAATTATTGCAATTAATAATGTAAACACAAAGATGCGCTTTAAAAATTTCATGAATGCTTCCTCCAACTAATGAATTTCTTTTCTAATATGGAAATAATTACGACGAAGAAAATAGCTAATAATGATAACAATACAATAGGTGCAAATACGCCAGCTCCATCTAACTGCGTCATCATCCTCTTACTGAAATATCCAAGCCCAGCTTGTGCACCGAGCCATTCTCCAATTGCTGCTCCGATAACACTAAGCGGAACTGCAATTTTTAAAGCTGAGAAAAAATAAGGAAGAGCAGACGGCAACTTTAATTTAAGAAAAATATCTCTTTTTGTTGCTCCATATGTAACTAAGAGCTCCTCCCATTCTTTTTTCGTACTACGCAGTCCATCATACGTATTGACCGCAATTGGGAAAAACGTAATTAAAACTGTGACAACAACCTTACTCCAAATTGTATATCCAAACCATAAAACAAATAGCGGAGCAAGCGCAGTAATCGGAATCGTTTGTGAAGCAACTAATAATGGATAAAATGCTCTCTCCATCCATGTACTCGCATTCATTAACATCGCTAGCCCTACACCTAATACGATAGAGATAACAACACCTATTAAAACGACGTATAACGTTGCAGGTAAATGAACTGTAAATAATATGTCTTTTAGTTTCCATATCTTCATTAAAATCGCAGAAGGTGACGGTAAAATGTACATCTCATCTACAATTCTTGCTCCTATTTCCCACACAGCTAGTAAAATACTAGAAAGTGTAATAGCAGGAACTAATTCTTTCAATCGGTTCATCACACAAGTACCTGCCTTTGTAACATACTAAGAAGCTCATCTTTCAGCGCTAATACTTCCGGTTTATATAAATCTTTTCGTGTTCTGTTATGATCAAGCGGTACAGTCCGCTCAGTCAAAGTCGTTATCGGCTGCTGTTCCACTACTAAAACTCGGTTTGAAAGAAATAACGCTTCTTCAACATCATGAGTAATGAATAAAATTGTTTTTTCCCACTCTTGCCATTGTTCAAACAACCATTCTTGCAAAGAGGTCTTCGTTAAAGCATCCAACGCACTAAATGGTTCATCTAACAGCAATATCTCCCCGCCTGTTAATAAAGTTCGAATAAAAGATACACGTTGTCTCATACCACCAGATAAATCTTTCGGATATTTTTGCTCATACCCTTGCAAACCAAATTTATGTAACAGTTCCTTTGCCTTTACTTCTGCTTCTTTCTTCTGTACACCTTGGCACTCTAGCGGCAGGGCAGCATTCTCAATAATTGTTCTCCACGGCAAAAGCATATCTTTTTGCGGCATATATCCTACAGGATGGTTCTTTGTTTCTGTCAGTTCTATCTGTCCAGTACTTACCTTTTCTAGACCTGTAATAAGGCGAAATAAAGTACTTTTTCCACATCCACTCGGTCCGATAATACTGACAAACTCTTTCTCATGTATAGAAGCATTTAATTCATGGATGATTGGTTTCTCATCGTAATGAAAAGAAACATTATGAAACTGTAGTATGTTCTTGCTCCTCAAATCCCCACATCTCCTTACGATAGGACATATCCCAGAATAAATATTCAAATCGACTGGAATATAAGAAGATCTCCTCTAATCTTTCTAGTTCTTTCTCAGACTTTCCAACTGCCATTTCATTTAATAAATCTATTAACCAAATACAAAGATTACCGTATTCTTCCGAACTATATCCTTGAATCCACTCACCAAAAAACTCATGATCTCTTGCTCCAGGAATATCATTTAAACGCTTTCCAATTTCCCAATAGCTCCACATACATGGAAGAAGCGCTGCTATTAATTCCGCAAGTGTGCCATTTTGAGATACAGACATCATGTAATTTGTATAAGCTAAATTTTTAGCAGATGGTTTCGCAGACTCTATCTCCTCTATAGAAATTCCAAGTCTTTTTGCATATTGTTTATGGATTGTCATTTCGCCATTTAATATTCCATCAATTTGTTCAGCGAACTTTCCCATTACTTGTGGATTCGTTGCTTTTACAACACCAATCGCATATAACTTTGCATAATCTAGCAGATATAAATAATCTTGAATAATATAATACTGGAATTTATCTTTTTCTAACGTGCCATCTCCCATACCCACTACAAACGGATGATTATGACTCATCTCCCAAACCGGTTGCACAGTTTCTAATAATCTATCGCAAAATTTCATTTCTCTATCCCCTTTCAATATATGTATCTAAATAAAAAACCACTTCTATATATAAGAAGTGGTTACAGCAAATAAAGTTATACATTTATTCGATGTTCCACTTCCCTTCGCTAGTATTACCTAGATCAGGTGTTGTAAGGGTTAAGGATTATTCCTCTCTCAGCAAGTCAAGCACCCCTAGTGGTTTCAATATGAAATTTTCAAATAAAAAAGCCCCGTTTCTATACGCAAAGAAACGGGGACTCATTGTTAGTGTCCGAATTGCTTCCCTACGCTAGCATAATCTAGATCAGGTAATAAAAAGGATCAAAGGCTTACGGCCTACTCTCAGCTGGCAACACCAGCTCTCCTAGCAAACTATAAAATTATCACTGTCAGTATAACACCCTAATAAGACATCATCAACTTTTTTAATTTTCTTAATTATCAACATAATATCAAAATTATACAATACATACATTCTATTTTGGAAAATAAAACCCCAATTAATTGTATAAAAAGGAATCATTATCCTCAAAAAATTTATTTTTATATTGATTTCATATTACATTTATGTGAATACCCCCACTATATTATATCTTTATACTATAATAAAATTACAACTATACAACTAGAGGAGGTCTCTATTCCATGAATATGAAAGCTACTGCTTTAACAGCAACTACTGTAGCGATTGCTTCTTTACTTCCTTCTATGGGTGAAACAAATGTACAAAAAGCAAACGCTGAACAATTATCTAATATTAAAACTGGGTATGTCAAAGTCGATCAAGTAGCATTACATACAGAAGATAACGTAAAAAGCACATCAATTGATACAATTCGCTTTAATACAAAAGTGAACATCCTTGAAACAACTAATGGTTGGTATAAAGTATCTGTTCATAATAAAGTAGGTTATGTACAAAAAGATGCTATTTTACTAAAAAACAAACTTCAATCTAATGATCAATACATCGTTAATGCTAATGCATTAAACGTTCGCTCTGAACCTAATTTAGAATCTTCCATTTTAGATGTATTACCAAATGGTAAGTTTATTACCGTTCAAGAAGATCAAGGCGAATGGTATAAAATATCACATAATGGCCAAACAGGTTACGTACAAAAAGCATTCATCTCTAATGGTTCACAACCCTTAGTAAAAGGAATCACCGTTCAAAATAATACAAAATATACTGTTGCAACACCTAATCTAAATGTACGTAGCACCGCTAGTACAAGTAGCGCTCTACTCGGTTCATTACAAAACGGTACACAAGTACAAGTAGTAGAAACTGTAGGTACTTGGTATAAAATTCGTTTTGGCACAGGATACGGATATGTAGCAAAACACTATGTAGTACAAAATCAACCACAAGCTAAAACAGATCAGCCTTCATCAATTCCAGCTGCTTTCAAATTCCCCGCTCAAGGAAGAATTAGCTCAACCTTTGATATACGCTGGGAACAAATGCATTATGGTATAGATATTGCCGCTCCAGGAAACGTCTCTATCCAAGCTGCTGCTGCAGGTAAAGTTGTGAAATCTTATTATTCAGCTAGCTATGGCAATGTTGTTTTCATTGCGCATCAAATCAATGGGAAATTATATACAACTGTTTATGCTCATATGAAGGATCGCACTGTACAAGCTGGTGATCAAGTACAAACTGGACAATTAATAGGTCATATGGGAAACACAGGTCATTCATACGGGCAACATCTTCATTTTGAATTACATAATGGAGAATGGAATTTTGAAAAAACAAATGCAGTAAATCCACTGCCATATTTAGTTAGGTAAATTGTATGCCACGCAATATACCTCTTATAATTGAATACGTAGCCTTTTTAGGTTTAATCTGTTGTTTAATCATTTACAATACAAACATTGTATTTTTATCTATTATTATTGCTTTTGTTGCATTAGAAATTATGATGGAATCATTTCAAGTGCAACTAAAACAAAAAATTGCCCATATTTATAATGCTATTTTTCTTTTGAGTGCTCTCATAACAAATATAATTAGTAATGGCTTTTATTTATCTACTGTATTTCCAGTATTCTTTATGGCTGTTTTATTATTTGTAGCTAGATATATTAATGTCCCTTATAACCAAAAACAAAAACAAGAAGCTTAGAAAGAGGAGACACTGTGTACCAATCTTTCAAAGATACTCCAATAAAATACATATTGAATTTGTATAAGAAAGCCAATACTTTTTTTGGTATACAAGGAAGTTATACTGCACAACTTCTCCTATATGGAATGTTGTTTCTTGTCTTAATCACTTTCTCCTTGTTTTACTAACAAAAAAGGATCTCACATAAACTGGAGATCCTTTTTAATTTATATTAATTTTTCATATCGAAAATATTGTTTATCCACAAGCATATTTTTCATAAATAAAGCTCAGATTATATTTTTTCTCTAAGCTCATTCGTTGTTCGTCATCGCACCAATAGAAAAGAATATCATGAATCGTTGCGTAACGCTTATTTTTAAGAAATAGCCTAAAGAATGATGGTAAACAATCATGTAATTGTATAAATATATAATTGCGTAGTGTTTCTTCTTTATATTCAATCCCCTTACAAATATACAGTAATTCTTCACAATAATATGCATGCTGTGGAACTTGTATCATTTCGAAAAATGGTACATAAGATAGTAGCTTTCCAATAAAATGACCATATCGATCCATTACTCCTATCGTCATATGCTCCATCATTTCTTTCATCACATATAAATAATCATCTACATGCGTTGTCTTTAATGGGTCTAAGCGATCGGAAATTTGAGATAATACAGCTCTTTGACATGCTAAAACTGCCTGACTAGGTCCATAATATGATAGGAAATCTGTACACTTACGATATTTCCGTAATAAATCATGTGTATACAAATCATATACAAAAGTATTACAATACATTGCTAAACTCATCATATCACTATTTAATTGCTCTTTTGATAATGATTTCGCTCTCTTGCACATATAAAAGAATGTAAATTCCAATACTTCTTTATGAGATAATAAATGTTTACAATCGGTTATACACTTCTCATTAAATTTAACTCTATCCCAAATTTCAATATCCCTATCTGTCAATTCACCTATACGATATTTAATAATTAAATAATTTAAAGCAACTGATTGCGTCAAAAGATCCCATGTTTCATATTCCAATGAAGTATGAACAAACTCAGCTAATCCTTGCGCTATCATAAAATCATTTGCCTCTTCATACCAACCAATCTCTTGGCATAAGCGAAGAATACGCACTAAAGTTGGAATTTCATCTTTATGAAACTGCGGTAATTTCTTTGCTTTATTCATGCCATATACGATAAATGCCGCTAAATTTTCTTCTTTATAAAATTCTTTCTCTTTCCATACTAATATAGTTCGTTCTTTCCCCTCACCTTTTGGGTGACAAGGTACAAGCAAAGAAAATAATTCAGCGAAATTATTTGGTTCTATATATGTATCTGTAACCAAATTCCAATTTGGATCGCCCTGTACAGCCTTCATATAATTCCCCTTCCCTTTTCATCTATGTAGGAAATATTAATTTATTATCGCACCACTAAAAATTAATATTGTTATATTCAAAATCTCTCATAATACTTATATCTATCAGTATATCATCTTTTCTCTTATTAAAAATTAAGAATAACAAATTTTAAAAAAATGTTGAAATTATTAACCACATACTTATTATATAATGTCTCAGATACATCACGCTAACATATTAGTTTAATCCATATATACTAGAATAATGTATCTGAAATTTATATATAATTTAGCTCTTTATGAGTGACCATTAAACTCTCGGTTAATGAAAGTTTCAATTTACTCTGTACGCTCTGAGATTTCGCTCAAGGCAAATCCAGCTTGATCATCTGCTGATTCCCTTATAGCTAAATCTCCTAGTGCTAACATGCCAATAAGTTGACCACTATCAACTACTGGTAATCGTCTAATTTGATGCTGTGCCATTAGCTCTGTAGCTTTTTCAATAGAATCATTTGGAGAAACTGAGATAATATTTGTTGTCATTACATTTGTAATCTTATTAGATCCAGGATGTTTTTCAGCAATCCCTCGAACGACTAAATCACGATCAGTAACAAGCCCAACAACTTGCTCATTTTCAACAACAGGAATTAATCCAATCGATTCTTCCTTCATTTTTACAGCTGCCTCATATACATTGTCTAGCGGTGTACAATGTACAATATGGGTACTCATTAAGTCTCTCACTCGTGTCATTATGATTTCCTCCTTTTTATACATACCATAGCTTTTCCAAAATTCCTTTATTTATTTCTGGAAAGTAACGTAATAAAAAGGATTAACAAAATAAAAAAGAGCCAGCATAATGCTGACTCTTTTTTGTATGACCCGTACGGGATTCGAACCCGTGTTACCGCCGTGAAAGGGCGGTGTCTTAACCACTTGACCAACGGGCCATGGCTCCGCAGGTAGGACTCGAACCTACGACCGATCGGTTAACAGCCGATAGCTCTACCACTGAGCTACTGCGGAATAATATATGGTGGGCCTAAATGGACTCGAACCATCGACCTCACGCTTATCAGGCGTGCGCTCTAACCAGCTGAGCTATAGGCCCATATACTTTACAGGGGCAGTAGGAATCGAACCCACACTGGAGGTTTTGGAGACCTCAGTTCTACCTTTAAACTATGCCCCTAAATGATGCCGGCTAGAGGACTTGAACCCCCAACCTACTGATTACAAGTCAGTTGCTCTACCAATTGAGCTAAGCCGGCATAAAAAAATGGTGGCTCGGGACGGAATCGAACCGCCGACACGAGGATTTTCAGTCCTCTGCTCTACCGACTGAGCTACCGAGCCAACATAAATGGCGGTCCCGACCGGGGTCGAACCGGCGATCTCCTGCGTGACAGGCAGGCATGTTAACCACTACACCACGGGACCATTTGGTTGCGGGGACAGGATTTGAACCTGCGACCTTCGGGTTATGAGCCCGACGAGCTACCGTGCTGCTCCACCCCGCGACAATATAAAGTTTTAAAAATGGAGGAGGTAGAGGGATTCGAACCCCCGCGCGACTCTCGCCGCCTGTCGGTTTTCAAGACCGATCCCTTCAGCCGAACTTGGGTATACCTCCATGAAGGGAAAAATAAATATTTTATTATTATATGTCTAAGCCATTAAAGAAAAAATGGAGGAGGTAGAGGGATTCGAACCCCCGCGCGATTCTCACCGCCTGTCGGTTTTCAAGACCGATCCCTTCAGCCGAACTTGGGTATACCTCCGAGACATATATTAAATAAAGTGGAGCCTAGCGGGATCGAACCGCTGACCTCCTGCGTGCAAGGCAGGCGCTCTCCCAGCTGAGCTAAGGCCCCATGTTTTTTGGGAATATCGGGAAGACAGGATTTGAACCTGCGACCCCCTGGTCCCAAACCAGGTGCTCTACCAAGCTGAGCCACTTCCCGTTAATAAAAGCGCGCCCGAGAGGAGTCGAACCCCTAACCTCTTGATCCGTAGTCAAACGCTCTATCCAATTGAGCTACGGGCGCATATGGTGCCGAGGGCGGGGGTCGAACCCGCACGGTGGTCACCCACCGCAGGATTTTAAGTCCTGTGCGTCTGCCTGTTCCGCCACCCCGGCATGTCATATTGAAAATTGGAGCGGAAGACGGGATTCGAACCCGCGACCCCAACCTTGGCAAGGTTGTATTCTACCACTGAACTACTTCCGCAAGACATGTATGAGTTATTTTATTAAAAGTGCGGGTGAAGGGAGTCGAACCCCCACGCCAAAGGCGCTAGATCCTAAGTCTAGTGCGTCTGCCAATTCCGCCACACCCGCATATTTCATTAAAATGGTGAGCCATGAAGGACTCGAACCTTCGACCCTCTGATTAAAAGTCAGATGCTCTACCAACTGAGCTAATGGCTCTTAATGGCTGGGCTAGCTGGATTCGAACCAGCGCATGACGGAGTCAAAGTCCGTTGCCTTACCGCTTGGCTATAGCCCATTAATTAAGAATGGTGGAGGGGGGCAGATTCGAACTGCCGAACCCGAAGGAGCGGATTTACAGTCCGCCGCGTTTAGCCACTTCGCTACCCCTCCGACATATATGGTGGAGGATGACGGGATCGAACCGCCGACCCCCTGCTTGTAAGGCAGGTGCTCTCCCAGCTGAGCTAATCCTCCATTTTGCCTGGCAACGTCCTACTCTCACAGGGACAAGGTCCCAACTACCATCGGCGCTAGAGAGCTTAACTTCCGTGTTCGGTATGGGAACGGGTGTGACCTCTCTGCCATCA
>NZ_JBQAHZ010000019.1:0-109851 GCF_051917185.1 Bacillus cereus group sp. MYBK108-1 | reverse complement strand
TACAATTGTGTGCGAATTCAAGAAAAATTAAACCACCTATCCCCTAAAGAATTTAGGGAACAAGTGGTTTAGGTGTTTTGATTGGTGTCCCGTTTTCGGGGTTCACTTCATTTCAGAGAGTTTTTTTCCTTATCCATCTTTTCTAAATATGTTAACGCATCATCCAGCGTATCCACTGGTACAATTTTCATTTTTGTTTTAATATCCTTTGCAGTCTCAAGTGCATCTTTATAGTTCGATTTCTCCGCACCTTTTTCATTTGGCGCAAAGAACACTTCAGCCCCAGCATCGCTAGCAGCCACCACTTTTTGATTTATACCACCAATCGGGCCCACTTCTCCTTTTTCATTAATTGTACCTGTTCCAGCTATTTCATGTCCTTTCGTTAAGTCTTCTTCCACAAGTTGATTATATATTTCTAATGTGAACATTAAACCTGCGGATGGTCCACCAATTTCATTAGAATTAATTTTCACTTTCGGATCGACCACTAGTTCTCTTTCCGTAACAATAGAAACACCTATACCGACACGTCCATTCCCATTAGGAATCGTCTTTACATTTAAATTCTCTTTCAATTGTTTTCCATTTCTCATGTACTCAATACTTACAGCATCATTTTCTTTTTTCCCTGTCATATATTCAATAAATTGCTCCGTCTTTTCAAATGTTTTTCCGTCAACAGCTATAATAACATCACCAAGCTTAAGCTTTCCTTCTGACGGCATTCCTTTTGCCACACCAGCAACTAATACACCTTTATTTTCAAAAGATACTGAGCGATTTGCACGTTTATATGCATTATAAATCGCTGCATTTTGTGAATCTTTCATCGCATAATTTTGGCGAAATTGATATTCTTCATCACTCTCACCTTTTTGCAATATTTCTTCCGCTTTCGAAATATGTGTATATTTATTAAACTGTGCCGCTATTAAATTCACCACATTTGCTGGTCCCATTGAAACCGTAACAAGCATAAAATCACCAGATTCTTTCGTTCCACCCTCAACTTGAACATAAGGCTCTAATTTGGCAGCCATTCCTGGTTTTGTTATATAATACGGTAAACGTACGTAAACAAGTAACATCGCCAATATAACCCCTATTAAGATTGCATATATAAACCGAAAACGCTTAAACATTATGTTTCTCCTTCCACTGCTCAATTAATAAATAAATATTTGAAATATGTTTTTCTGCTTCTACTTCTCCAACTCGAATAATGTCTTCAATGTTTGTAAAAGCACGTGAACTAAATTGCTCTACAGCTGGTCGCATCATTAAATCCGATGCAATTTGCCGATTCATTACAAGCTCATGCTGCATAATTTCAATACTTTGCATGATTACGTCATAAATGGACGTAACATCGCCATTTACCTTAATTGGAGATACATCAACAGCGATAACAATATCGGCCCCTAACTCTTTCACAACCGATACTGGGATGCGATCAATGACTCCACCATCCACTAATAATCTTCCATCTATTTTTTCTGGTACAAACACTCCAGGAACAGATATGCTAGCCCTCACCGCATCTGCAACTGGCCCACTTGTAAAAACCACTTTTTCCCCCTTCAATATGTCAGTAGCCACAACAGCCGTCGGGATATCTAACTCTTCTAAATTTTTATTATATGTAAACATTTTAATCATATCTTTGACACGTTTTCCAGCAATAAATCCCATTTTCGGTACCGTGAAATCTAAATAATACTTCCGCTTAAAAACAGATGCCAATTTATACAATCTTTCAACGTTACTACTTGCCGCATAAAACGTACCTATTAGCGCCCCCATACTACTTCCTGCAATCATGTGAATAGGGATACCCGCTTCCCTTAATACCTTTATTACACCAATATGAGCAAACCCTTTCGCTCCTCCAGACCCAAGTGCTAAACCAATCTTTGGTTCTTTCATTTTTCTCACCCTTTAATTTTTTTCATTCCTTTTTCATACTTATGGTCTAAATTCACTACGTATCCACGTATACTGAAATGAACGTTTTTTGGGACAAAGGGGGATTTACTTACATGTATGAAAAATGGAAAACCGCTTTCCTTACCATATCAACGCTATTTTTAACCTTTTCTCTTGTACTCCACCCCCAAGCCGCTTTGCAAGCTTCTATTCGCGGGTTAAATATATGGTGGGAAGTTGTATTCCCTTCACTACTACCGTTTTTCATCATTGCGGAACTTCTAATTAGTATCGGTGTTGTAAAATTTATTGGCGTTATATTAGAACCACTCATGCGCCCACTTTTTCGCGTTCCAGGGATAGGCGGATTTGTTTGGGCGATGGGAATGGCTTCTGGTTTCCCTGCAGGCGCCAAATTAAGCGCTAGACTACGAAAAAGCAATCTTTTAACTCAGATTGAAGCGGAGCGCCTCGTTTCTTTCACAAATTCTTCTAATCCACTTTTTATTTTCGGTGCTGTGTCTATCGGTTTTTTTAATAATCCGAAATTAGGAATTATATTAGCCGCTGCCCATTATTTCAGTAACTTTGCTGTCGGATTAATTATGCGTTTTTACGGCGATAATACCGCTTACAAAATTAATACACACACTACAAAAAAACGTCGCTTTCAAAACCCTTTTTTAATCCTTCACGAGACACGCTTACAAGAAAAAAGACCAATTGGTAAATTACTTGGGGATGCCATTGTTTCTTCTATTCAAACATTACTTATGATTGGCGGATTTATTATTTTATTCTCTGTGTTAAATAAAATGATTACTGTATTTCACATTACAGCAGCTCTTTCTTTTATTATGCAACATATTTTATCATTCTTCCAACTAAGTACAGATTTTAGTATACCTATATTATCAGGTATTTTCGAAATGACACTCGGAAGCCAAATGATTAGTCAAATAAATGAAACACCGCTCTTACAACAAGCTATGGTAACAAGCTTCATTTTAGCATTTAGTGGTCTTTCTATTCAGGCACAAGTTGCTAGCATATTAGCTGAAACAGATATCCGATTTAAACCCTATTTTTTCGCACGAATTATTCAAAGTATTCTTGCCCCTATTTTTACATTTGTATTTTGGACACCATTTTATGAGAAAGTGAGTTCTTTCTCGCCTATGCCAAAAGATATTCCTGTATTTTTATCCGAACATCCTTCTATACTACATGAAATTTGGACATCTTTTATACATTATGGACCAATTTTCACATTATTTTGTCTATACTTATATGTTATTTTATTATTTTTGCGCACATATAAAGAAAAACCCCGTTCACTTTAACGGGGTTTGAAACTTTTCTTTTAAAGCACGTTCTACAATAGGAGGTACAAGATCTACTACACTTCCTCCATACCTCGCAACTTCTTTTACAATACTCGAGCTTAAAAATGAATATTGATTGTTTGTCATAATAAAAAATGTTTCAATATTTTCATCTAATTTTCGATTCATAGAAGTAATTTGCATCTCATATTCAAAATCAGAAACTGCTCGTAAACCACGTAATATTGCATTTGCATTACGCATTTTTGCATACTCTACTAATAGCCCACTATGTGAATCTACTTTTACATTCGGGATATCCTTTGTCGCTTCTCGAATTAATTCTAATCGCTCTTCAACTGAAAAGAATGGTTTTTTTGATGAATTGTTTAAAACGACTACGTACACCTCATCAAATACTTTTGCTCCCCTTTTAATAATATCCAGATGCCCAAGGGTAATTGGATCAAAACTTCCTGAAGAAATAGCTATACTTGTCATTCTGTCCCCTCACCTTCATACTTATAAATCGATATTGCAGTAATCCCATAATTCTCAGCTCGTACTTTTACAAGCCTTCCTATTGAATTAGGTAAAACTACATCATTACCATGCTCTGCCATAATTAATCCATCACTATGTAGCAATCCATGTTGATCCATTATACTAATTAAAGATACAATTTTTTGCTCTTTATATGGAGGATCTATCAATATAAGATCGAATGACATTTCACGTTTTATTAGCGCCTTTACTGCACGTTCAGCATCATTTCGATATACTTCAGCTTGTTCCTGTACTCTACAACTTTCTAAATTTTGATGAATTACTTTTATCGCTTTACTATCCCGATCAACAAAAATTGCTTTATCAATCCCTCTGCTCAAAGCCTCAATTCCAAGACCACCACTACCACCAAATAAATCAAGGGCGATACCACCATCAAAATAAGGACCTATCATATTAAAAATAGATTCTTTTACTTTATCTGTCGTTGGACGTGTTGTATTACCAGGAACCGCTTTAAGTGGGTGTCCTTTACATTTTCCTGAAACTACTCTCATCTGTTGTCACTACCTTTATTTCAATCTATCGAGCGATTATAGAAAGCCATTCCCACTTCGGTAACCGTTAACAAACCACATTCACCTAACTATAGGAAAACTCTGCCTCAAATAACCTCTCGTTATTTTTATGTATTCATCTCATCATTCACTAATATGAACCCAATATGTATATTAGTTCCACTTTATCTTTTTTATCCTATCACAAAATAAAAAAAAGAAAAATAAAAAGCCCAACATAAAATTTAATTTCATTATGTATATCTTCATTTAGATTGGACATAAATAATTATAACAACATCACCTTCGATGTTGTTGCCAACCGCGGAGAAGACTTACGTTTCCCCATAAGTTCTTCCTCCGGTTTCTCCTCTCCCTTTGCCTTCTTACTAGTACATGCTAGTATAAGAAGGGCCCTGCTATGCAGGGTTTTTTTTCTTTGTGTGCTTTTCATTTAAAAAGTGAAATGGTACAGTAAAAGAAAGAGGAGGAAAAGATATGATTCAACGCTTTATAGAACTTGGAGAAGGCTACTCTGATTTATATGAATTACTTGAAATTGCCAAAACAAATCAAGAACGTATAGCACATATGTTACAATTTGAAACGATAAAAAACGATAAAAAAGTATGTTCGCTTGTTGTAATATTAAAACCAACTACTACTGGTGATTTCCAACCATTATACATATGTCGTGAAGGCATTCCTGTATTTGAAAATAAAAAAAGTAAACGTGTCATTTTATTTGAAGAAACGGCAGAACAACTCGGAAAAAAAGTGGCTACCTTTACTGTAAAACCATCTACAACTTTCCCAGAAAAAGAACTATTTTTTAATCATTTAATTGGTATTTTACGAATGAACAATTTCATTCCTCCGATGAAATAACACGTTATTTCAAGTGAAAAATCCCCGGCTAAATTTAGCCGGGGATTTTTTCTATTAGCTATAATCGTATTCTTTTGCTCGATCAGGACGGGAATTTTCAAATTCCGTTTTTAAATACGGGCGATACGACTGTTCTATCTTTTTCACAAAAGGAAGTTTGTTCAACTTATGCATCATATGCTCAATTTGTTCCATATCACAATATACTACAGCATATTTTAATCGTTTTGATATGTAATGTATGTTACCATATTTCCTTAAAATCTTGGCATGTTTCAATGAATGTAAATAAACAATCATACTTTGTCGTTGCCCGAACATAATCTTCTCCATCTTCTCCTTTTAAAAACATATATTTTATATTCTATGAAAACCAATCAGAAATTTATAACATTACAGGACAAACTCTGTATACGTTTTCTTCCAACTTCTAAAAAACGGGGTACATCACCCCGTTTTTTTACAACCACAACCTCCGCCAGTACCACAACCTCCACCACAGCCACCAGCATCAAAGAATGGATTTCCTGTTGGCACTTTAATGGAAGAAGACACTTCCGAACCGATTGCTACACTAACTTCGTCTAATAACTTCTGCAAAGCAGTTTCTGCTCTTTTAAAAGCTGCAACCTTATCATGTAAGTCCACAGAACGCTTTAATTCTCTCATTTTCATTGACACGGTAGTATAGTCAGGATGGTATTTTCCAAAACGCTGTACTTCCTCATACCGTTCTTTCATCGCTGTAAATTGCTGAATGAGCGTCTGAAGTTCCATATCTTCATGTAATTCTCTATAATACTCACGATAATCTTCTGCTATATCTGAACAGATAATCGCTTTTGCAAGCTGCTCTGCCTTATCTAATATTAATACGCTTTCTAGCGTCGCTACAATCATGAGAGACACCTCCGAGTATCCATCATACCACATTTAGATTAGAACTACTAATTGAAGTGACTTACTCAAAAGAAAGATATAATGAAACTATTTTTACACTATATCCGTACACACTTATACATTAATATGTTCCGCTATATTATATTTAAGAACATCCCACTTTCCACTATTTTGTTTCACATAACTAATACACGCATTTTTTAATGGTGTCTTAAATGTAATTTCATCTGGTTCAATGGCATGTAAAATCGCTTTTATCGCGTGTGAGTGAGCAACAATAATAATACGTTTGCCAAAATGAGTTGTCGCAACATCTTCTAAAGCAGCAAAGCAACGAGCTACAATCTCTTCATCTCGCTCCATACCTTCTACTTTACCTTCAGCAATCAACTCTCTAACAGCCGCAACCGGCTTCCCTGAAGCTTCTCCAAAATTCCGTTCAACAAATCGCTCATCTAATAAAATCGATTGTAATCCAACTGTCTTTGCAATTTCATTAGCCGTTTCTTGCGCTCTAATTAACGGGCTACTTATAATGATATCCCACGTTTCTTCTTGTAAAGCAGCTGCACTCTGACTCGCTTGCTTCTTACCAACTTCATTAAGCGGAATATCTTCTCGCCCCTGAATAATTTCTTGAAAATTCCAATCAGTTTGTCCATGTCGTACTAAACAAATTTCCGTCATGCTGCAACTCCTTTTTAAATAATCAACCTCTATTGTAACAAAAGTTCTGCATGACGGACATATTTTTCACTTCCAATTAGGTTGCATTTTGTTGCTTCATATACTGAAACATATCAATCATGATCGAAGCAACGGCCAATTGATTTTGAAACTTTTCCACTTTATCTGGTATTGTTTTTTTGAAATGTTGCATCGCCGCTAACTCAAAAGCCTCTTTTTCTTCAGGATTTCGTGTTAATTTTCTATACCAGTACGGTTGCTCTCTAATATAGCGAGATAAATCCTCATCAGCCTTTATAAACTCCATAATTTCTGCTCTCATCATCTTTCCCCCTAATCCTTTTGAAAGAAAAATGGGTTATTTTCTGAAGTACTTTGCTCTTGCTGCGTACGGTTACCTTGAAATTGCTGAATAACTTGTTGCACGCTCCCGATTGCACTCGTCACATTGGCTAAATGGTTCTGCATTTGTTCCACGTCCAACTTTTTAAAAAAAGAAAGCATTTGCCCCATCACATCAGCAGTTTTTTCCTCTTCAGTTCGATTATCTTTTTCTTTTTTATTTTCTTTTACCGAAGAAAACGCAGGCGCTCCATCCGGTCTATAAGTTGCCCATATTGGATCTTCTTCACCAAGTAAGTACCATTCTTCATAAAATTGTTGCCATGTTTTATGACCACTTCTAACCTCATGAACCATTTTAGGGTGATGGTTTACAAATTCTTTAAACTGTTGAACCGATGGATGTAACGGTCCTTTTGTTGTTGGCATAATCCTCACCTCTCCATGTATATCTACTATATAGTAAGAAAAAAAAGGCGCATGGTTCGCCTATTTTTAGACGATTCATGCACCTTTTTTTCTGCTATTTGCATACGGTCAGATTCCCACCTACAATTCAGTGAATACGAAGTAACTAATTTGGTGATGTTAACACCCCACCGCTTACAATTTCACTTTATTTTCGAATAAAGTTTTGTGTATAAAATTTATCGTATACACCAACACCTAATCCTGTAAATTGTTCATTTAATAAATTCTTTCTATGCCCCTCACTATTTAACCAACCTTGCACTGCCGCAATTCCATCACTATGTTGCGCCGCTATGTTCTCACCAGCAAGTTGAAATCCTACTTTCCCGCGCTGCAAACGATCTCCTAGTGTACCTAATGTAGGTGAGTCATGAGAAAAATAATTATTGTCTTTCATATCTTTACTGTGACCAACAGCAACATCTGCTGTTTCCTGATCCCATGTTAATAATGGTAATTTATGACGACTTCGAATGATATTTGTTAAATCAAAAATTTGTTGCATATTCCCATTTTCTACTTGTTTTATTTTTTCTGGAGTCAATGGTTGTTCTGCTATTAATTCACCTGAATAAACGAGCTGATACGGTCTTTGGCGTAATAAAGTTTCATCATCCATATAACGAACACCAATAAGCTCATGTGTAAATTGATCAAAATACAATTGCGCCCATCCATCTTCTACAGGTATTAACGGTTGTTCCATGACTTCGGTATCAGATAGCTCAAATTGATAACTATTTTTCCCTCTTTTTAATGAAATTTCATGCGAAAGCGGACTTTTTTTATATACTTCTTCATATTTTTCATTTATATAATAAGGTGGAACCTTAACTTGTTCACCAGCTGCGTATGCCGTTACAACTTTACGTTCAGAAACTCCAAATTGAACATACTGAGTTAAATCCTGGTTGTATACCCACCATTCATATCCGTATGCAGATGGCTCTATTCGAGAGGGTTCTCCCCACTTCGCTAATAAGTTTTCAGAGTCTTCACCAATCATATTTAAAACAGTGTCTGAGGAGTCTTCCTTAATTTGCTTTTTCTTTTTCACAATTTTATTTTCTTGCTTTGATTGAGATGGGGTTAATATATATTGTGAAACGAGTAATTTCCCGTATAAATCAACAGCTAAAATTAAAAATGTAATCATTACGATACGCAATAATTTCTTCAAACGATATACCTCCTGAACAAAACATAAAATTGAGATATACACAAATCCTTTTCTTTCTTTTTGTGTGTACCGTACTCTTTTCACTATATCATATTTTTGTGAAAAAAGTCTGGATTATCCCTTTTCTCTCAATATGAATTGCACTTTCTTATTATTCATACTATTATAAAAATAATGGTGTAACATTAAAAAAGGAGGTATTATATGCAATTTACAAATACGCAATTTAATGGAGCCGTCGTTGAATTAACTCTTTTAACTGAAATCATGGAAAACAACCACTTCGTACTTGCCGGACAGTGGGATTATGAGCGAGTTACATACGATTATAAATTTGAAATATTAAAGGATGTTTATTATTTACGAGTGCAAGGAGTTGCTGTTGAAGGTGACATTGGCAGTAGACACGCTGAAGTAAAACTACTTCCCCCCTTATTAGGAAAACATTATTATCCTCACGGCGTTGAATATGGTGATGATGAGACTTTCCCAACGAATGTACTTCAAAAAAGCGAACAACTCCTACAAAATGTCGAAAAAGAGTTAAAAGAATTTCAAATTATTGATTAACAAAAACAAGCGCATCAATATGATGCGCTTGTTTTATTTCCCTTCCCTAAGAATGAATCGTTTTTTTACTGGATATCCATAAATAGATCCATCTTTTACTTTAATCTCATCTTCCCAAGGAACCTTATATTTACCTTCAGCTAAATCTTTTACAAACGTATATGGATTTTCTTTCACCCCACCAGGAGTTGCTACATATCCTCTTGAACCTAGATTATATATATTATTTTCCAATCCCCATCCTAATCTAGCCTGATCTGCTAGTTCTGGATATACTTCAGCAGTAACAATCTCCCAAGGATTTCGATGTCCCTGTACTAAAGTAGTCCCATCAAAATTACATACTTGTCCTTCACCAAAGTAATAAAATACGCCATCATAACCCGCTAAGTTTACCGACAATGTATACATTAAATTCTGCCATGCATTTGAACGATTGGTTAGCATCCATTGTTCACTAACTTGTGTACTATATCCAGAAATACGAATTAAGACATTTGCACCTTTATAGGCCGCTTCACGAGCTACTTCAGGGAACATGCCATCATGACAAATACAAACAGCTAATTTACTTCCTCCAGGTCCATCACAAACAGGTAAGCCTAAATCTCCAGCTTTCCAAGGCTCGACTGGCACCCAAGGATTTAGCTTACGATACTTCAAAATCATTTCACCTTGTGGATCAATAATAACTGCTGTATTATATGGCTCTCCACCATCAGGATTTTTCTCCATTATTGAAAAAACACCATATACTTTAGATTCTTTACATGCCTCAGCAAATAAGTCTGTTTCTGGCCCAGGCACTGTGCATAAAAATTCTTCTGTAGTCCATTTTTTTGTATTGAGCCCTTGTGTACTATATTCAGGAAATACTATCAATTCTAAACCAGGGTAACCTGATTTGGTCGAATGAATTGTTTTTATGATTTGTTGAATTTGTTTATCAATGTCTGCACGCGATTCTACTACTGGTACTGGATATTGAATTAGTGCTGTCAAAAAACCACTAATCGGCTTTACCATACTTCCACTACTACCCATTTAAACTCCCCCTTAAAATAGTTCGTGTTTATTAAAGATAACAATATATATTTGTAACTCTCTAAAAAACTTGCACTACATATGGAATTATTACGCATGAAAGCTAGTAGTAAATTTTATCTCCACTTTTAGTACACGCCTACACTAACTTAACATAAAAAATTAGAAAATTCAATCTTTTTAAGGTAGCTAAAACTAAAAAGAAAAAGCGCATGGAATCCCATACACTTTTTTTACTTAGTCTGTAAATACGGCGGCAATTGTTGCAACTGCTCCTTATCCTTTTCACGTTCTCTACGTGCCCATCTAAAGAATACATAGCCTATAATTGTACCGTACACTATTTCCTGGACAATTTTCATTATGATACCACCAGTTTGCTGGTCTTGTACGACTGGCATCCAGTGCAAAAATTCTGGTCCCGTTATATTTAAATCTGATAAAGTGCCCGCTGGTACACATAGTTCCATCGCTTTCATCCAAGCAGCCGGATCCGTATACGTTGCAAATAACGGGGCTGTCGCAAAAATGATTAACGCACAAGCAGGCGTTAATAATATGCCATTAGCAAACATATAACCAAGTTTCTTTATATCACTTAATGTTTGATATTCTGGTAATGGATTTAACATCGGCCACCACATCATGATTGCTGTAAAAAACAATATAGCGAGACAAATAGGATGAGCTATTTGACTTTGTTTTACCGTATCAAAAACAACTGGTAAATGATAAAAAGAAAACAGGCCGTTAAATACAAATAACGCAATAAGTGGTTTAGCAAATGCCTTTAATATAATTTGAACAAACTTAAAAGAAGTAATGTAACGATATAACCAAATTGGTATACCAAGCAACAGTAACGGTGGAACTGCAATATACATGACTGCCATTTCAAACATATGAGCACTAAATATAATATGGCCAATTAAATCAATAGGCCCTCCCTTTACAAAATACAAAAGAACAATACCAGTCGTAAAATAAAAAATTTGCTTCTTACTTACCTTCGTCGCATTTTCAAATCGCATTCTATATGGCCCAATAATTAAGAAGTACCCAATAAGAATCGAAAGCATAAATAATAAAAAGATTGGACTCCATAAAGCCTGAAAACCAAATATCCACAAGTTACTCATTTTCACACCTACCTTCGTAAGGTTATCTCATAATATGAAGAGGGAGCTGTGACAACACAAGCTCCCTTATTTTTCACTTTTCAAATCCACACGATTGTCATAAAAGCTAAAATTGTAATTAACCCTATTAGCAGACCAGAGTAAAGAAAGAAACTTGCTGCTTCATGTCCTTTATGACTCATATGCATAAAATAATACAATTGAAAAATTACTTGTACCACTGCTAATAGTAAAATAAACGGTACAGAGAAAATCGGACTAAAAGTTTTTGGATACGCCACCGCTACAAATGCAACTAATGTTAAAAAAATCATTAATGCAAACGTAATAACTTGATGCCTCATTTCCTCCGCACTTTTTCTCTTCCGATAAACAAGATCAACTTTAGGATTATTCGTTTGCTTTATCGCCATTGTTTATCCCACCATTCCCATTAAATATACTACAGTGAAAATAAACACCCAAACTACGTCAATAAAGTGCCAATAAATCGATGCAACATAAAACTTCGGTGCATTGTATAAATTTAGACCTCTCTTCGCATTTCTAAAGATTAATGTTAGAATCCAACATAACCCAAACAATACGTGGAGTCCATGTGTACCAACAAGAGCATAAAACGCAGAGCCAAACGCACTACTTCTCATAGTATGCTTAAATTCATGTGTATAATGATAAAACTCATATATCTCAAACCCTAAAAACCCTAAACCTAGCAATACTGTTACTAGTAACCAAAGCTGCATTTTCTTAAAGTTAAAGTTTTTCATGTGATACATCGCATATACACTCGTTAAGCTACTCGTTAATAAAAGCATCGTCATAATGAAAACGAGTGGCATTTGGAACATCTCTTGAGATGTTGGTCCACCATTTGTAGAATTCTTTAACGCTAAATATGTTCCGAATAAGGAAGCGAACAACACTGTTTCGCCTCCAAGAAATAACCAAAAACCGACAAACTTATTTTTCCCTTCAAGGGTTGCTTTTTCAGGCTCTGCTGGAAATGTTTCATTCGTTAATTTTTCATCTACATGCATTATGCCTTGCCCCCCTTATCCTCTAAATCTTCTTTATGAATATGATACCCATGATCATCAATTACTGAACGTAGGAACATTGCGCCAAATGTAATGATTAAACCAATAATTGCTACTAATAACCAGAACTTATCTTTTCCGCCCTGCATATACATCGCACCAAATGCCGCTATAAACAATCCGAAAGAAATGACAAATGGTGAAAACGAAGGATTTGGCATATGAATATCACCAACTGGTTCCGCTGCTGTCATCTCTTTATTACCTTCACGTTTTTCAATCCAAAACGGATCTAATCCGCGAACAAATGGTAATTGTTTAAAGTTATATTCTGGTGTCGGTGCTGGCATTGTCCATTCTAATGTACGTGCATCCCACGGATCACGACCAGCTTTTTCTTTTGATACTGTCGTTTTAATTACATTGAATAGAAGAACAATCGTTCCAAGAGCCATAAACACCGCTCCGATGGAACTAATCATATTCCCCATTTCCAACCCTTGCCCTTCAAGATATGTGTAGTAACGGCGTGGCATACCAATCAAGCCAAGGAAATGCTGAATAAAGAACGTTAAATGGAAGCCGATAAAGAATAGCCAGAACGTTATCTTTCCTAATGTTTCATTTAATACTTTATTAAACATCAGTGGCCAATAATAATGAGCTCCTGCAAGTAAACCAAATACAACACCGCCAACGATTACATAATGAAAATGCGCTACTACGAAATAGTTATCATGAAATTGATAATCAGCTGGTGCAGATGCTAGCATAACCCCTGTAACTCCACCCATTACGAATGATGGAATGAAAGCTACTGCCCACATCATTGGTGTCGTAAAACGAATACTTCCGCCCCACATTGTAAAGAGCCAGTTGAATATTTTGATACCAGTTGGAACCGCAATCGCCATTGTTGCGACCGAGAAAATAGCATTAGCAACTGGACCAAGTCCAACAGTAAACATATGGTGCGCCCATACCATAAATCCTAAAAATCCAATTAATACAGTCGCAAACACCATCGATGAATAACCAAACAATCGTTTTTTCGAAAATGTCGCGAAGATTTCTGAGAATATTCCGAAAGCTGGGAGTATAAGAATGTATACTTCTGGATGACCGAAAATCCAGAATAAATGCTCCCATATAATTGTATTCCCGCCCAATGCCGGATTAAAGAAACTTGTTCCAAATAAACGATCTAACATTAAAAGTCCTAATCCTACAGTTAACGGCGGAAAAGCGAATAATATAAGCGAAGATGTTACAAATGTCGTCCATGTAAACATCGGCATACGCATGTACGTCATTCCTGGCGCCCGCATATTAATAATGGTTACAAGGAAGTTAATACCTCCAATTAATGTACCAATACCTGAGATTTGCAAGCCGAGTACATAGAAATCAACACCATGACCTTTAGAGGCTAAAGCTAAAGATGCATAAGATGTCCATCCTGCATCAGGTGCTCCACCTAAAAACCAACTTAAATTTAAAAATACTCCACCAAAGAAAAATAACCAAAATCCGAGTGAATTCAAAAACGGGAACGCTACATCACGTGCACCAATTTGAAGTGGTACAGCGGCGTTCATAAATGCAAACACGAGTGGCATAGCTGCGAGGAAAATCATTGTTGTACCGTGCATCGTTAATACTTGATTATAAGCATCCCCAACAAGAAAAGCGTTGTTAGGAATCGCTAATTGAAGGCGAATAAATAGAGCTTCTATTCCGCCTATTACAAAAAACAATCCACCTGCAATTAAATAGAGAATGGCAATCTTTTTATGGTCTACTGTCGTTAAATAATCCCATATGACAGCACCCATCCCCTGTTTTTTTGCTACAGAACTCACGTTTTCAACCTCCCCTTCGCGAATAATCCCTCTTTACTTTTCAACTTTTAACGTTTGTAAGTATGCATTTAATGCATCAATTTGATCATCCGTTAAGTTGCCATATTTGCCAGTCATTTTGTTTCCTGGCTTCATATTTTCAGGATCTTTCAGCCATTTTTTTAAGTTTTCTTCATTGTTTTCGGCAATACCGGCAACCATATCGCGATCCGCAAAGTTTGCTAAGTTTGGTGCGATACGAGCGGAAGGTGGTCTACTATCATTAGATCCAACTGCATGACAACCAATACAGCTTTTATTAAATATTTCTTGGCCCTCTTGCGCCTTTGTTGAAGCTACTTCTTTCTTCCCATCAATCTTCTTCATATCAGCAAGCCATTTTTTGTACTCGCTTTCATCTAAAGCTTTCACTTTAAATTGCATTAAAGAATGTGATGGGCCGCAAAATTCTGTACAAAAACCATTATAAGTGCCCGATTTATCTGCCTTTAACCACATTTTGTTCACATTGTCTGTATTTGTATCCATTTTCCCTGCTAAAGATGGAACCCAAAATGAGTGTTTAATATCGGCACCCTTCAAATTTAAATACACTTTCTTACCTGTGGGGATGACCAAATCTTGCGAAGTTACTATCTTTTCTGATTTATAAGAAAATTCCCACCAATAAAGATTCGCTGTTACATCAACAACGATAGTATCTTTATCAATATTCTTTTTCTCCATCGCACTTACATCAGCAAGTTTGAATGTATATGTAACTGTTGGAACAGCTAAGATTAGTAAAAGAATAATCGGAATAACTGTCCATATAATTTCTAGCTTGTGATTCCCTTCAACTTGCTCTGGAATATAATCTTCCTGACCTTTCTTTTGTCGGAAACGCACAATTACATATAAGAAAATAATAGTAACTACTAGTACTACTCCTACCATGATTGCACTCGCCAGTAGAAGTAAATCATATTGCATTTTTGCTACTTCTCCTTGCGGAATTAAAGTAGATTGAAAGGCTTTACCGCATCCCCCTAACAGTAAAGCCAGCAGTGAAACGAACGAAAGCAGTCGCCACTGTTTCTTCATACAAACAACCCCCACTTTCCTTGTGAATTAGATTGTACTTTATAGTTAAGTAAAGTAAATCTCAACGTAAAGAAATCCAATTATGTCGTTGTCTTAGAAGAATGTAACTACAATCATTGATACAAATAAGATTGTTAAATAATTTAGGGAATAAACAAACATTTGCACGGACCATTTGATGTCATCTTTCTTACGGAAGCCATAAAATCCTAAAACGATCCATCCGATGTTAAGCAGTGTTGCAATTACCATAAATGTTATCCCTAGTCCACTCATATAAAATGGTAGTGGTAATAAACATACTGTCCAAATCATAATTTGGCGTTTCGTAATTTCAAATCCATGAACTACAGGAAGCATTGGAATTCCTGCATTTCGATATTCATCAACACGTTTCATTGCTAATGCAAGGAAATGTGGGATTTGCCAAATAAACATAATTAAAAATAACATCCAAGCAATTGGATGGCCTAAAGATGGATCGATTGCTGCCCATCCAATTAAAGGAGGAACTGCACCAGATATACTACCTACAACAGTATTTAGTGTATACTTTCTCTTTGTCCATAAACTATATAGAACAACATATGTGAAAGCACCAATAAATCCCATTAAGACTGCCATTGGTGTTGTTAATAATAAAAATACAAAACCAAGAAGTAATATGACTAGTCCAAATGTAAGTGCAAATCCTGGTTTATACTTTCCAGTAACCGTTGGACGGGTCTTTGTTCTTTCCATTAATGGATCGATGTCTCGATCAATGTAGTTGTTTAAACAACATACCCCTGCCATAACTAATCCAGAACCAACGATTGTAAAGAATAACTTATCCAGATTGTCCATTACACTTAATCCATTAAAGTGTAATGCCAACCAAAATCCTGTAAATACAGTAAGTGTATTTGAGTTTACAATTCCCATTTTAACGAGTGCTTTTAAATCTTGTAACCGAGTTGTTTCCGGTACACTTGTAACAGCGGACTCATCATGCAGCTCACTTGTTGCATGGTTCATCACTCTAACCCCCTCTTAAAACTTTCATCTTTCTTTTTGCGCATATTTCAAATGAAATAATTCGCTTCTATATAGCAATATTATTACAGTAGAAACATTGTTAACCCATTCTACTACTAATCTACGCCCATACTCCAATATATTAAATCATATTTCCCGAACATTTTGTGAAGAAAACATGAACTTTTTGTGTCGAATATAAAAAACTTCATTCTGACTTGTCCTTATCATAACATGATGTTACCTTCTATAATAAACTATTTTGTCTTATTTAACACGTATTCTCCCCATTTCTTTTCAAAATAGCCTATTTTCCACCCAAAATTTTCCTTAGGAACCCTGTTTTTACACCTATTTTCTCCCCCTTTCCTTCCCCCTCCATTTCTTTGCTATTTTATTATTTTTTATATATCATAGGAACTAGCGCGTTTTATTCTATACATAATGGAATGAAAATATTTCGCAATAACTTCATAGCAGAAAGATGGTGAAAGAGATTGCAACGCTTTATTAAATGGTTAGCAGTCATTACAAGCCTTGATTTATTAATAGTTTTATTAGGAGGCGCTTTAGTTACAAAAACAGGTTCTGGTCAAGGTTGTGGTAAATCATGGCCACTTTGTAACGGTGAATTTGTTCCATCTAATTTATCAATGGAAACTATTATTGAACTTAGCCACCGATTAACATCAGGATCAGCTGGAATTCTTGTCACTCTCCTTTGTATTTTGTCCTGGAAATATTATAAACATGTGCGTGAAACAAAAACGTTAGCAATTTTATCCTTCGTATTTTTAGTTGCACAAGCATTAATGGGAGCAGCAGCAGTTGTTTGGGGCCAAATGCCAGCTGTACTTGCTATCCACTTCGGTATTTCCTTAATTTCATTTGCTTCTGTCATTTTATTAACGTGTCTTATCTTTGAAATTGACCAAAAATTTGATGCACGTTCACTTATTATGGACAAAAAAATGAAATTTCATATTTATGGTGTAACAATTTACAGTTATATCGTCGTCTACACAGGTGCTTTAGTACGTCACGAACGAGCTAGCTTAGCCTGTCCAGACTTTCCTTTATGTAGCAAAAACAGACCTATGCCAACTCAACTACATGAATGGGTTCAAATGGGCCATAGAGTTGCAGCGATGTTAATTTTCGCTTGGATACTATACGCGATGATTCTCGCTATTCGCCATTACAAACAGCAACCTGTCGTATATTGGGGATGGATCATTTCATTTATCCTTGTTACACTTCAAGCTGTAGTAGGAGTTTTAGTTGTATTTACAAACGCTAGTTTAGCAATGGCATTGTTACATTCTCTATTCATTTCTTGCTTGTTTGCCGTACTATGCTATTTAGTTATGTTAGGAACAAGAAGTAAAGTGAATGCAAAAGAAGCCGAATTAACTTCTAAACAAACAAAATAATTTAAAACTAAAATCCCTTGCCAATTCGGCAAGGGATTTTTTGCAATAAAAAAAGAGCTGTATTTTACACAGCTCTTTTTTTATTTTAGTGATCTAATTCAATAAGTAAATCACCCGTTTGAATCGCATCACCATCGTTAACATATACTTTCTTCACTTTACCATTGAACGGCGCTTGAACTGTCGTTTCCATTTTCATCGCTTCTGTAATTGCCATAGAATCGCCTTTTTTCACTTCATCGCCTTCTTTTACAACTACTTTAATTACCGTTCCTGGCATCGTTGCACTAATATGATTTGGATTCTCACGGTTTCCTTTCACACGTTGTGCAACTGTTGCTTTTACACTCTCGTCTTTCACGATAATTTCACGTGGTTGACCGTTAAATTCCAAGTAAAGGACACGATTTCCATCCGGCTGAGGTTCTCCAATTGATACTAGTTTAACCATCAATGTTTTACCCTGTTCAATTTCTACATCAATTTCTTCACCTAGTCTCATACCATAGAAGAACGTCGGTGTATCAAGTACAGATACATTTCCATAAAGCTCAGCAACTTTTTCATAATCCATAAATACTTTTGGATATAAAGCATATGCAACTACATCAAAAATCGTTACTTCGCGTCCAAGTTTATGGAATAATTCTTCTTTTAACGCTTCGAAATCTACTGGCTCTAGTAATTCACCTGGTCTTACTGTTAATGGCTCTTTCCCTTTTAAAATAATCTTTTGTAATTCTTTCGGGAAACCACCGTACGGTTGACCTAAATCACCAGAGAACATTTCAACAACAGATCCTGGGAAGTCCATAGCATGTCCACGCTCTAAAACATCTTGTTCTGTCAGATGGTTTTGAACCATAAATAATGCCATATCACCAACAACTTTTGATGATGGCGTTACTTTTACAATATCTCCAAACATGTCATTCACACGGCGGTACATTACTTTCACTTCATCGAAGCGATCTCCTAAACCAACCGCCTTCGCTTGTTGCTGAAGATTACTATACTGCCCACCCGGCATTTCATGCATATATACCTCTGTATGAGGCGCATTCATACCACTTTCAAACGGTGCATAGTATTTGCGTACATCTTCCCAATAATGAGATAGTTTTTCTAAAGAATCTATATTAACATCTGGTTGTCTTTCGTTTCCACCTAATGCATAGTATAGCGTGTTCGCACTTGGTTGTGACGTTTGACCAGCCATAGAACTCACTGCTACATCGACGATATCAACACCCGCTTCAATTGCCTTCGTATACGTTAATATACCATTTCCACTCGTATCGTGCGTATGCAGGTGAATCGGAATCGACACTGTCTCTTTTAATGCAGAAACTAAATCATATGCTGCATTTGGTTTTAATAAGCCCGCCATATCTTTAATACCTAAAATGTGAGCTCCTGATGCTTCTAACTCTTTTGCTAAATTTTTATAGTAATTTAAATCATATTTACTACGCAGTGGATCATGGATATCCCCTGTGTAGCACATTGTTGCTTCTGCAATTTTACCAGTGTCTCGTACAGCGTCAATTGCAACTCTCATGCCTTCCACCCAGTTTAAGCTATCAAAAATACGGAATACATCAATGCCTGCTTGAGCAGAACATTCCACAAATTTTTGAATTAAATTATCTGGATAGTTTTTGTATCCAACTGCGTTTGAAGAACGAAGTAACATTTGGAATAAAACGTTCGGCATTTTTTCACGAAGATCTAGTAATCGTTCCCATGGATCTTCTTTTAAGAAACGATACGCAACATCAAACGTTGCACCGCCCCACATTTCCGCTGAGAATAGGTTCGGTAACATTCTCGCTGTTGGCTCCGCAATTTGATGTAAATCTTTTGTACGAATACGAGTTGCAAGTAATGACTGGTGTGCATCACGGAATGTTGTATCCGTTAAAAGTACACGTTTTTGATCCTGTACCCATTTTACTAATCCGTCCGCTCCACGCTCGTCCAAAATTTGTTTCGTTCCATTTTGGATTGGCTCTGAATGTTTTAAACATGGAATACGAGCATCTGGGAATATTGGTTTTTCTTTTTTACCTACTCCTGGGAAACCATTTACTGTTACTGTACCAATGTAATTTAACATTTTCGTTCCACGGTCTTTACGTTTCGGGAACAAGAACAATTCAGGTGACGCATCGATAAATGAAGTATCATATTCTCCTGATAAGAAGTTTTTATGTTTTACTACATTCTCTAGGAATGGAATATTTGTTTTAATACCACGAATACGGAATTCTTTTAAGTTACGTTCCATTTTTGCAGCAGCTTGCTCAAAAGTAAGTGCCCAAGTTGTAACTTTTACAAGTAAAGAATCGTAGTACGGTGTAATAACTGCACCTTGGAAGCTATTTCCTGTATCAAGACGTACACCAAAACCACCGCCTGATCGATACGCCATAATTTTTCCTGTATCCGGCATAAAATTATTTAGCGGATCTTCAGTTGTTACACGAGATTGAATTGCAAATCCATGTACAACTACTTCCTCTTGCTTCGGAACACCTACCATTTTGCTATGTAATGAATGTCCATCAGCTATTAAAATTTGTGATTGAACAATATCTACTCCCGTAATCATTTCTGTAATCGTATGTTCTACTTGAACACGTGGATTTACTTCAATAAAGTAAAACTCATCATCTTTTACAAGGAATTCTACTGTTCCTGCATTTAAATAATTTACATTTTTCGTTAACTTCACAGCAGCATCACAAATACGCTGACGCAGATCATCTGAAAGTGATACACTCGGTGCAATTTCTACAACTTTTTGATGACGACGTTGTACAGAACAGTCACGCTCGTATAAATGAACAACATTGCCTTCTTCATCTGCTAAAATTTGTACTTCTATATGTTTAGGTTTTTCAACGAATTTTTCGACGTAAACTTCATCATTACCAAAGGCTGCTTTCGCTTCTGATTTCGCTCGATTATATGATTCTCCTAATTCCTCACTAGTACGCACAATACGCATACCACGACCGCCACCCCCAAGGGATGCTTTAATAATAATCGGGTAATCATACTTTTCAGCAAATTTTTCGACTTCTTCTAATGAATTTACTGGACCATCACTACCAGGTATAACTGGAATTTGTGCTAGCTGCGCTTGTGTTCTTGCTTTCACTTTATCTCCAAACATATCTAAATGCTTACTTTTCGGACCGATAAAGATAATTCCTTCTTCTTCACAACGTTTAGCGAATTGAATATTTTCTGACAAGAAACCATATCCAGGGTGGATTGCATCTACATGATTACTTTTTGCAATCTCAATAATGCCTTCAATATCTAGATAAGCATCAATTGGTTTTTTTCCTTCCCCAACTAAATAGGACTCATCGGCTTTATAGCGATGATAAGAACCACTATCCTCTTTAGAATAGATTGCAACTGTTTTTAATCCAAGTTCCGAACAAGCTCGAAACACACGAATTGCAATCTCTCCACGGTTAGCTACCAATACTTTTTGAATACGTTGCAGCTTTGTCATGATTTTCCCCCTCTACTTTCCTACCACTCTAGAGATAAAATATATACACACCTTAAAAAGCGTGAAGTTCTTCACTTTCCACATTATATTATACTTAGAAAGCTTCACTTTATTTTTATCCATCATACCTTATTTTTTAACAAATGATAAGTTTTCTGTGCAATTTGTTTCACAAAAATAGTATAGCATACCTCTTCCTTTTCTAACAACTTAATTGTATATCACATTAAACTAAATGTGATATATTGTTTAACCGGAAGATACATTAATACATCACATTTAAAACTACTTAAAAATAAAAACACATCATGCTCTAAAGCACAATGTGTTTTTATTTTACAACTACAAGATGTGGTCCATTTTGTTCTTTTTCTTTCATTAATCCATTCTGTTGTTTCTCTTGTCGTTTCACGTGACTAGCAATATTGAGTAGTATCCCCATCGCAAGTAGATTAGCTAATAAAGAACTACCACCGTAACTGACAAACGGTAATGGTACTCCGGTAAGTGGTATTACTCCAGACATACCACCAACATTAATAAACGTTTGAACTCCAAACAAGCTTGCAATTCCGATAGCTATTAAACTTCCAAATGGATCTGTACACTTTTGTGCGACTCTAAATGATCGAATAATTATAAGCAATAAACAAATCAAAATGATTGCTACGCCTATAAAACCAAGTTCTTCCGATATAATTGCCATAATAAAATCCGTTTGTGGTTCTGGTAAATAACCATACTTTTGCACACTATTTCCTAATCCCCTACCATTAAGCCCTCCAGAAGCAATTCCAATAAATGAATTCACCAATTGGAATCCATCCTTTTGAGGATCATTAAACGGATCAAGGAAAACAGAAAAACGTGCCTTTTGATATGGATTTAATGCATAATTGCCAAGAAGATATAGTGCCGGAATCCATACTATAGAAGTTAAAGCAATTCGTTTAATCCATAAGTTAACCTGTACTCCCGAACAAAGGAACATAATTCCTACTGTTCCTGCAATTAACAAATCAGTACCTAAATCATTTTGCTTTAATATTAAAAACATGATTATACCAACACCAATGAGTACTGGACCTGACCCTTTGAAAACAGGTGTATTCGTTTCTTGTCTTTTCGCAAAAAAATGAGCTAATATGAGTATAACCGTTATCTTTACAAATTCCGCAGGCTGTATTCCAAATATCCATCCGTTTGCACCGTTTACTGACTTAGTGAAAAAGGCAGCTGCAGCTAATAAAGCAACACTAGCACCGTAACTCCCCAACAAAAAAATTCGTTTTCTCCAAACTTTATATGGGATAGTAGCAATAATTATTAATACTATTGTCCCAACAACTAAAGTAATTAATTGTCTTTTAAAAAAGAAATTTGCTGGTTTATCAAATCGCGAAATCGCAACAATGGAACTAGAACTATATACCATTATTACTCCCAGCACACATAAGATAACAAGAGGAAGTAACAATGAATAATCCATTGATTTCCATACTTTTTTCATTTCATTTCCTCTTTCTGTTTCAATTTAATTATTGTTGTATTCCATATGTACATTGATTCTTCCTGCTTTATTATACAAATAAAAAGCTCAAACTAATTTAGTTTGAGCCCCCTTATTTGAACCCGTTATTGTTGTTTGTTTGTAAATGCTTCATGAAGTGCAGATAACTCACGTTCGAGCTCACCTAACATTGCTTTCCCTTGTTCTTCTGCAATAAGACCAAGGCGAACTGCAAAATCGACCTCGCGGGATAGTCCAAACATTTGTGTGTCTAACACTTCTTCATATAATGGACATTGCGGCATTGTAAGATGGTCCATTTGCACCTTAATAAGTCTTAAAATCTTCTCTGCATCCGCTTGTAGAAGGGCTAGTGCCTTTTCCTGATGATTTGCTACTGTCTCAGACGCCAAATTGATTCCCTCCGTTTCCGTCCTACTCTCCTCTATCCTATCTATTAATATTAGCGATAGTTTTAATAAATTGCAATAGAAACATTTTTTGTGACAACAGTGTCTAATACTATTATACTGAAAAGTGGGAGTATAACACAAATGGGGGAACAACAATGAGCGAAATTTTATTTATTAACGGAAAAGTACGTTTTCCAATCACTATTGATCCAACTGTTTGGATCTTTGATGATCGAAAAGTAGATTTGACAACTTACTTTGATGAAACTAGAGAAAACACGTCTGAACTAGAAACTTATTTAAAAAACACTTCAGAACATTGGGATCGCGAAATCCGTGATGGTGCCGCTTTTCCTCCAATACAACAAAGTGTGAAGAAATATAAAAAAGAACAGCTGATTACTGGAACATTTGGTATACCATTTCATCCATTCCTTGCTAACGCTGAAATTTTAGAGGACGCTACGCAAGTTGAAATTGAAACGGTAGATCATACAATGACACTTCCATTAGAAACTGTCAAAAATGCTATACTAGGCTTTTCAAAAGAAGGAAAACCATTAAAAGAAGACGGGCCTGTTCATCTCTATTTCAACGATGGATCTAATCAACAAAATCCAATCCGTAACATCCGTAAATTTACAATTATTTAAAGAAAAGGAGTGAGCTTAAGCTCACTCCTTTTTACAATAAATCTGCTGCTAGTTGAGCTAAATTAGATCGCTCCCCTTTAACAAACTTCACATGACCACTAATACGCTGTTCTTTAAACTTCTCTACAACATACGTTAAGCCATTATTATATTCATCTAAATATGGGTGATCAATTTGCTGAGGATCTCCCATCAATACAATCTTACTCTTTTCCCCTACCCTAGTTAATATCGTCTTCACTTCATGCTTTGTTAAATTTTGTGCTTCGTCAATGATAATGAACTGATCTGGAATACTTCTCCCGCGTATATAAGTAAGGGCTTCTACTTCAATCGAACCCATTCCAGCTAAAATAGCATCTAACTCTCCTGGCTTTTTCGTATTAAATAAATACTCTAGGTTATCAAAAATTGGCTGCATCCATGGTCTTAATTTTTCTTCTTTTTCTCCTGGTAAATAACCGATATCTTTTCCGACTGGAACAATTGGTCTTGCCACAAGTAATTTTTTATATAACCCTAAGTCTTCTGTTTGCATAAGTCCCGAAGCTAACGCAAGTAACGTTTTTCCTGTGCCGGCTTTCCCCGTTAACGTTACAAGCGGAATATCTTCACGAAGCAACAATTCTAATCCCATAATTTGCTGCACGTTTCTTGGTCGTATCCCCCACACTTGTTCATTGTGAAAAATAAGTTTCTTTACCTTCTTCCCTAAGTGATCCACAATGCCAAGCGCAGAACTAGAGCCCCCTAATGCATCTTTCATTACTACAAATTGATTTGGGTAAAAAGGATGATTCGCAATTTCAGATAGAGGCAATTCACCTTTCTCATAAAAATAATCCAATTGTTCTTTTGATATATATCCTTCTAAAAAACCAGAATATATATTTTCTACTTCAATTACGCGATCACTTAAATAATCTTCAGCCTTCAAACCAATTGCATCAGCTTTTACCCTTACGAGTACATCTTTACTTACTAAAATAACAGACTTCCCGTCCTCTTTTTCCTGTTCTTCTAAAGATAGATTTTTTGCTACAGCTAAAATTCGATTATCATTTGTTTTTTCTACAAAAATATCTTGTAGTTGCACAAATGAACGATGGTTCAATTCAATACGAAATGTTCCGCCGTTTTCTAGCGGGATACTTTCATGCAGCTTTCCTATTTCACGAAATTTATCTATTAACTTAGATACATAACGAGCGTTTCTTCCTACTTCATCCATATAACGTTTTTTCGAATCAACCTCTTCTAATACAACTGCTGGAATCACTACTTCATTGGTTTCAAATGAAAAAATAGATAAAGGATCCTGCAAAAGTACATTCGTATCTAACACATAAATTTTATCCAACCTGTTACCCCCTGACTCCACTTTTAAATTTGTAGAACAAGGGTTTCATCCATAAAATATGGACGAACCATTGTTATAATTATATGTACCGTGTAAACGAGGTAGAATCGAAAATCATAGTCATTAAACCTTTTATTTATTCTTTATTCATTTCTATTCAATATATTACTTTTTATTATAATTATTAACGTTAAATCACAATAACCGACTACAAAAGTGAATAAACGAATTTCTTATTTAGCATCTTTATAATTCTCTTATCCCTACTAACACTTCGTTATCCAGCTTTTTCGCTGCCCGAAGATCATATGTTTTTTCATATGTTGGTTCAATTGCAAGTTTCGCTCCATAAAACATAACATCACGCACTTCTTGCACCTTTACTTCTATTACAGTTAATTTTAGAGAAATACCTTCCATTCTATCTGTCAAAATTTCACCTGCACCACTTATAGAAAATACGGATTCATTCGCCATTATAGTCAATACCACACCTGTATTATGACGTATATTTTCCACAATACGTGAACGTTGATCTACTGCAAATCGAATACTAGTTTCACTCACTGCATACACCCAAGAAATAGCACTTACGTTAGGAACTTGTTTTTCGAAATCTGTCGTTGCTATCATAACAATACACTCTTTACGCAACGTTTGTACTAAATCCTCTGTTAAGGTAGGCTCTACTACATTCGCCATATTTTCACCTCCAAATATACTTGGTATATCCTTATCATAACTTATTTTTTGAATTGCGAAAATATTATTTTTTCCCACTATTATTCAAAAACATTATACTTCCATGATATACTTATACTGATAGAATTCGTATTGAGGTGACGAAATGAGAGTCAAATGTATGATTTGTGATAAAAAAGATATGTTAGATGATGAAAATCCTATGGCAAAAAAACTGCGTAATCGCCCTATTCATACATATATGTGCATGGAATGTTCGGAACGAATTGCAGAGCGTACAATGGAACGTCATGCAAGTGGTAATTTCCGATTATATCGTGATAAAAAAATCGAAGATGATTGGTAAAATGTAAATAAGTCCTTACTCATATAGATAAGGACTTATTTATATTTTTCTGGTTCACGATTCATCTGATCCAAAAAACAATCAATGGCTTCTAACGGAAACCTTGCAGATTTCCGTTCTCCATTTATTTCATATGTAATTAAATACATTTCCTCGTTCTTTTCGACTTCCACATTTCTTAATTTATGTTCTTCATATACCATATTTTGAAATAACAAATATGTTTCTTTTGCAGCACTATCATCTGGACGTGCTTCCGCAACTGTTTTAATTGTTAACCAATTATATAGTGCATCTTGTACTGAACGCATGAAAACTCCCCTTTCTTATCCTGCTTTTTGTTGTTTCGCTTGACGCAAACGCAGTCTATAAATTCCAAGTACAATTGCCGCTACAACAAGTCCTTCTCCAACAGGTAAAAACACAGCAAAAAAGGTTAATACTGTGCATCCAATTGCTAATGATATGTATATCACAATATTTTTTAGCACAGACAACTTTCTAGCAAACCCTAAATTATAAACGAGAGCACTTAATATAATAATCGTCCCATAAAGTAACCACATTCCTAACTCTGGATTTTCATCTACCTTACACAATTTTGCAAAAAAAGACATCCTTTCTAACACACTCTTCCCCCCCTAGCAGTAAAATGCAATTTTCTTTATACACTTAATACAAGAGTAACTCGCAAAAAAAATACTGTCCACAAAAAAAGTAAATATTCTAAAAAATAAACAAAATAAAAAAACAACGCCCTTTATAAAGGGCGTTGTTTTTTTATTTTTACGCTTCAACAGATTTCTTTTTCTTAGCAGCTCTTTCGCGCTCACTCTTATCAAGAATCTTTTTACGTAGACGAATTGATTCTGGAGTTACTTCACAGAACTCGTCATCGTTTAAGTACTCTAATGATTCTTCTAAAGTCATTAGGCGTGGTTTCTTCATTGTTGAAGTTTGATCTTTCGTCGCAGAACGAATGTTAGTTTGTTGTTTCATTTTCACAACGTTAACTGTTAAGTCGTTCTCACGAGTGTGTTCTCCGACAATCATACCAGCATATACTTCTGTACCTGGTTCAACGAAGATTACACCACGGTCTTCAACTTGCATAATACCGTATTGCGATGCTTTTCCTGTTTCAAGTGAAACTAGAACACCTTGGCGACGTCCACCAACTTGTCCAGCGTGTACTGGTTGGTAGCAATCGAATGTATGGTTTAAAATACCGTAACCACGAGTTAATGTTAAGAATTCTGTTGTGTAACCAATTAAACCACGTGCTGGAACCATGAAAGTAAGGCGAACTTGACCGTTTCCGTTATTCACCATATCTAACATTTCACCTTTACGTGCACCCATAGACTCCATAATAGAACCAGTGTATTCTTCAGGTACATCGATTTGTACGCGCTCTACAGGCTCACATCTTACGCCATCAACTTCTTTAATGATTACTTCTGGCTTAGATACTTGTAATTCATAACCTTCACGACGCATGTTTTCAATTAAGATAGATAAATGTAGTTCCCCACGTCCAGATACGATCCACGCATCAGGAGAATCTGTATTATCTACACGTAAACTTACATCTGTTTCTAATTGTGAACGAAGACGCTCTTCAATTTTACGAGATGTAATGTATTTACCTTCACGACCTGCAAATGGGCTGTTATTTACAAGGAACGTCATTTGTAGTGTTGGCTCATCAATACGTAATAATGGTAACGCATCTTGATGTTCAACTGGACATACTGTTTCACCTACGTTAATGTCTTCCATACCAGAAACGGCTACTAAGTCCCCTGCTTTTGCTTCTTCAATTTCTTGACGTTTTAATCCCATGTAACCGAATAATTTCGTTACGCGGAATTGCTTCACGCTTCCGTCTACTTTCATTAAAGCAACTTGTTGTCCAACCTTCATTGTACCGCGGAATACGCGACCAACTCCAATACGTCCAACGTAGTCGTTGTAATCAAGAAGTGCTACTTGGAATTGAAGTGGCTCTTCGCTGTTATCAATTGGTGCTGGAATATGTTCGATAATTGTATCGAATAATGATTTCATATTCTCTTCTTGATTTGCTGGATTTGAATCTAAGCTTGCTGTTCCGTTCATTGCTGATGCAAATACAACTGGGAACTCTAATTGATCTTCGTTTGCACCAAGCTCAATGAATAAGTCGATTACTTCATCAACTACTTCATCTGGACGAGCGAAGTCACGGTCAATTTTGTTTACAACTACGATTGGAGTTAAGTTTTGCTCAAGAGCTTTCTTTAAAACAAATCGTGTTTGTGGCATACAACCTTCATATGCATCAACAACAAGTAAAACACCATCGACCATTTTCATGATACGTTCTACTTCTCCACCGAAGTCAGCGTGACCAGGTGTATCTAAAATGTTAATTCTTTTATCTTCATAGTGAATCGCTGTATTTTTCGCTAAAATTGTAATACCGCGTTCTCTTTCTAGATCATTTGAATCCATTGCGCGTTCTTCAACGTGTTCGTTCGCACGGAAAGTCCCCGCTTGACGTAATAACTGGTCAACAAGTGTTGTTTTACCATGGTCAACGTGGGCAATAATTGCTATATTACGTAAATCTTGTCGTTTTTTCAACATGTCCAACTCCTAATGTCTTTTTAATCCTTCTCTATTATAAGAGCGAAGGGGATACAATAGCAATTAAAATAAAAGCAAGAATGAAAATATAGTTGTATTCTTACTTTTGTGAAAGTAAAATGAGATTGGAGGGTGAAGAAATGGAACACATTCAATATCGCTTTTTATTAACTGCAATTATCGGTGTTATTTTCTTAATCGGTATCGGCATTATGATTGCTGAAAATAGTCCAATCGGTATTATTATTTGCATTATCGGCACATTTGTTACAGTTGGATACGGTTTTGTAACAAAAAGAAAAATGCGCAAATCACAATAACGCTAAAAAGTAAGAAGCTTATACACAGCCTCTTACTTTTTTTGTTGCTCTCATATAAACGATAACACTTCTTCATACACTCCTGGTTTTGCAACTAACACACTGCTCTTCTCTATGATAGAAAGTGGCGCTCCAGAGAATGTCGTCACCTTACCTCCAACTTCTTCTACAATTATCTGCCCTCCGCCAAAATCCCATGGTGATAATCTCGGCGTTACATATGCATCTATTCTTCCTGTTGCAACGTATACCATCTCTAATGCTGCACAGCCATATGACCTTGTGCCCCTTGCTTTCTTAACAAGTGCCATCATACTTTCCATATTAAGCAATGGATTATCTGTAAGCCATATCGCATTTAAAGCTACAATACCTTGCTCTACAGTTCCTTTTTCCAATGGAGGAATTGATATATCATTACAAAAAGCTCCAGATCCCTTGACTGCATGATATAGTTCATCATGCACTGGATCATATATAAGTCCAATCTTTCCGATACCGTTCTCATAAATCCCAATTGAAATCGCAAAATTTCTTTTTTGATGAACAAAGTTCATCGTGCCGTCAATTGGATCAATTAACCAAACAACCCCGTCAGAAGACGTTATCTCGTCTCCATAACCCTCTTCTCCTAAAATATTATGATTCGGGAATGTTTCTTTAATTTTCCCAATTAAAAACTGTTCTATCTCTCGGTCCATATTTGTAACTAAGTCAGCTGCATTTGATTTTGTTTCTATAATAAGTGCTTTTTTCATTGATGCCATTAAATGCTCTCCTGCATCCCGAATCCACCGTTTGGCGTGTGCATCGATGTCTTTCCATACTTCTTGCATGTTTAAACACTCCGATCTATACTGTTCACAGAAAAAACGAACCCTTTATAAGGTTCGCACCAACTAATTTTTTATACATATACTATTATTACGCTTCTAAACGAATCATTTCAAGTCTTAACACTTCTAACTTTTGTACACACTCTTCTTTTTTCTGGTTATCATCTTCCATCATCGCATCATATAAAGTTGCTAATTCATAATCTAGCTCCAAACGTAGCACCGGTATTCTCTTTTCAGCATCTGTTCTCTTTAACGCATTAATCACCTGTCTCATATTATTTGCCTCCTCCCAATATTCGTCTGCCCTCGGACTAGAATTAATTCAATTTTCTGATTTTTTGTTTTATACTATACTATGTTGGATAAATCATCTATGCAACAAAATTATATTTTTTTATTTAAATTTTTTTGTGCTGTTTTTTTTATGAATAGTACAAGCTATGCTAAAATAAAAGCAAAATAGGAGTTGGAGGAACAATCATGACAATACAAACATTCAAGTCAACTGATTTTGATGTCTTTACAGTTGATGGTCTCGAAGAACGAATGAGTGCAATTAAAACGAACATTCATCCTAAGCTAGAAGCTTTAGGGGAACAATTTGCAGAATACTTATCCAAACAAACTGATGAGAACTTTTTTTATCATGTTGCAAAACACGCACGCCGCAAAGTCAATCCACCAAACGATACTTGGGTTGCTTTTTCAACAAATAAACGAGGATATAAAATGCTACCGCATTTCCAAATCGGCTTATGGGGTACTCATGCCTTCATATACTTTGGTTTAATCTATGAGTGTCCACAAAAAGTTGAGACGGCTCATGCCTTCTTAGAACATTTAAATGATTTAAAAACAAATATTCCAAATGACTTCGTTTGGTCCATTGACCATACTAAACCAAGTGTGAAATTACATAAAACACTTGAAACCGAAGACTTACAAAAGATGATTGAACGATTAGCTACTGTAAAAAAAGCAGAATTATTAGTTGGTATTCATATATCACCAGAGGAGTTTTCAGCAATGACCAACGAACAATTCCTTGCTAAGATTGAATCTACGATGCAATCACTCCTTCCTTTATATGCACTTTGTAATCGATAGTAGAAAACGGACAATTTATATTGTCCGTTTTTAGTTGTTATCACATTATATCACTTCAGTTTTTATTTTTCAAAATATTTTTTACATTTTTACAAGCTTTTGTTCTTCGACTTCTTTTGCCCTTTGAATAGCACGATATATAGAGTATCCACTTACCTCTTGAAATTCTTTATCAATTTTCTTTTCTTCTGCTTTCGATGGAACAATCTCTTTAAAACGACGATATAAACCCATTAACTCTTCTCTTATAATTCCTTTTTCATAAGCTTTCTCAATCGCTTCATAAAACTTCACCATTGTAACCATTTCCTCATTTGACCAATCATAATCTAACGGATATTGATATTCCATTTTGCACCTCATTTATCATTTCTTCTTGTTTCATTATGCTATCTTAAAGAGAATATTTTATTCTTCATTATAGCCACTCTGCATTATACACTATTTATTCATTTTAATGGAATTGTCTTCCTCTATTCATTAGTTGAGGCTAACTATTAAACATACTCACCTTAAAAAGATTTTTTTCTATACATCTATAATTATTGGTGATATAATGCTTTTGTTTTATAGAAAATAAAGTGAAGCTACCATCTCAAAAACGATTTTTTGAATGGCAGAAAAACAAGCCTTATTCTAAAAAGGGCTACACTTTTTTAGAGCAGGATTATATAAAACAAATTACACTAAATATTATGAAGAAGAAGGGGTGTATAGATTGTCCCAATACGAAACACCATTGTTTACCGCTTTAGTTGAGCACAGTAAGCGAAATCCAATTCAATTCCATATTCCTGGTCATAAAAAAGGACAGGGCATGGATCCTACATTTCGCGAATTTATTGGGCATAATGCATTAGCAATTGATTTAATTAATATTGCGCCACTCGATGATTTACATCATCCAAAAGGTATGATTAAAGAAGCACAAGATTTAGCAGCAGCCGCATTCGGTGCAGATCATACTTTCTTTTCTATTCAAGGTACAAGTGGCGCTATTATGACAATGGTGATGAGCGTTTGCGGTCCTGGTGACAAAATCCTAGTACCACGAAACGTGCATAAATCAGTAATGTCAGCTATTATTTTCTCAGGTGCAAAACCGATTTTCATGCATCCTGAAATCGATCCGAAGCTCGGTATTTCTCATGGAATCACAATTCAATCTGTCAAAAAAGCACTTGAAGAGCACTCAGATGCAAAGGGCTTACTTGTTATTAACCCAACGTACTTTGGGTTTGCTGCAGACTTAGAACAGATTGTACAATTAGCACATTCTTATGACATCCCTGTACTAGTCGACGAAGCTCATGGTGTTCATATTCATTTTCACGATGAATTACCTATGTCAGCGATGCAAGCTGGTGCGGATATGGCAGCAACAAGTGTTCACAAATTAGGAGGCTCTTTAACTCAAAGTTCTATTCTTAATGTGAAAGAAGGCTTAGTGAATGTAAAGCATGTCCAATCTATTATTAGCATGCTTACAACCACATCAACTTCTTACATCTTGTTAGCATCCCTTGATGTTGCGAGAAAACGTCTTGCTACAGAAGGAACAGCACTCATAGAACAAACAATACAATTAGCTGAGCATGTTCGTGATGCTATAAATTCTATTGAGCATCTTTACTGTCCTGGAAAAGAAATGTTAGGTACAGATGCTACCTTTAACTATGATCCTACAAAGATAATTGTATCTGTAAAAGATTTAGGTATTACCGGCCACCAAGCTGAAGTATGGCTTAGAGAGCAATATAACATTGAAGTAGAACTCTCAGATCTATACAACATACTATGTCTTATCACTTTGGGAGATACAGAAAGTGATACAAATACACTTATTGCAGCATTACAAGATTTAGCAGCAACATTTAGAAATAGGGCAGATAAAGGTGTTCAAGTACAAGTAGAGATTCCAGAAATTCCAGTGCTAGCACTTTCTCCTCGAGATGCTTTTTATTCGGAAACAGAAGTCATTCCATTTGAAAATGCAGCGGGTCGTATTATAGCTGATTTTGTTATGGTTTATCCGCCAGGGATTCCAATCTTTACTCCGGGGGAAATTATTACACAAGAAAACTTAGAGTATATTCGTAAAAACTTAGAAGCAGGTTTACCTGTACAAGGTCCTGAAGATATGACATTACAAACATTACGTGTTATTAAAGAGTACAAGCCTATCAGTTGATAGGCTTTTTTTTCACCTTTTTTCCTTTTCTTCATACGATACTTAAGAATGTAACGTATAGGTGGGGATACTATTATGATTGTAATAGGCCGTTCTATTGTACATCCTTATATTACAAATGAATACGAGCCATTTGCAGCAGAGAAACAACAAATTTTATCAATAATGGCAGGAAATCAAGAAGTTTATTCCTTCCGAACAGCTGATGAACTCAGCTTTGATCTCAATTTACGAGTTAATATTATTATCTCTGCACTAGAGCTTTTTCAAAGTGGATTTCAGTTTCGTACATTTCAACAATCCTTTTGCAACCCCCAGTATTGGAAAAGAACGTCTCTTGGAGGATTCGAGCTTCTTCCAAACATACCACCTTCTATTGCCATACAGGATATTTTCAAAAACGGAAAACTATATGGAACTGAATGCGCAACCGCTATGATCATTATTTTTTATAAAGCTTTACTATCATTGTATGAGGAAGAAACTTTCAATCGTCTATTTGCAAACCTTTTACTTTATACATGGGACTACGACCAAGATCTAAGGCTCATAACAAAAAACGGTGGCGATCTTGTTCCAGGTGACCTCGTTTACTTTAAAAACCCACAAGTAAATCCAGCTACGATTGAATGGCAAGGAGAAAATACAATCTATTTAGGAAATTTCTTTTTTTACGGGCATGGCGTAGGTGTAAAAACAAAAGAAGAAATTATTTATTCATTAAATGAACGACGAGTCCCTTACGCTTTTATTTCAGCTTTCTTGACCGATACTATTACCCGTATCGATAGTCGTATAATGAGCCAATACGCTTCTTCTAGTACACCACAGACCTCCATAAGCTTTATTCCGATTAGGGACGATGCAATCGTTGCAACAGTTGGTCATACAACTACAATTTATTAAAAAAGCGCCTACACATGTAGGCGCTTTTTCTTATTATTAAGCTTTTGTATGTTCTTTATGGTCACATTCACAATGAGATCCACATTTCCCGTATAGTACTGTTGATTTTTCATCTTCAAAATGTCCAATTGTTCCTTCACATACTTGGCATACGATTGTTCCCATTTTCATTTCCCCCTGAGTTTCAATAGTAATCTATTTATTTATCATTAAGCTTTCGCATTATCTTTTCTAGCACAGTCACAATTTGTTCCGCATTTTCCGTAAAGTACCGTCGTTTTCTCATCTTCAAAATGTCCGATTGTTCCTTCACATACTTGGCATACGATTGTTCCCATTTTTCATTTCCCCCTAAGTTTATGGTCCTAAAAACTTTTAGCTGTCCATTTCCTATCAATTATTGGGCTTTTGTATGCTCTGTGTGATCACATCCGCAAGATCCACATTTCCCGTAAAGTACCGTTACTTTCTCATCTTCGAAGTGTGCAATTGTACCTTCACAATCTTGACATACGATTGTTCCCATTTTTCATTTCCCCCTAAGTTTATAATCCCAAAAACTTTTTTGTAACCGCTTAACTTTCTGTCTTTATTTTAATATGTTATACTTTTTACGTCAATAGGTTTTTAGTATAACACATTAAATATTTTAAATTTAAATTAGTATGCGATATTCAAATAAAAAACAGCCATATTTATAAGTACGACTGTTTCACATTAATTATTCTTCATATTCCGCATGTAAAGAAGTTGACGGAACTAGAAATTTGAAAAACTGAGCTAACTCCTTTGCTTCCTCTTCTGATCCTAATTTAAAAATCTCCTGTATATATTGAACATTCTCTACATCATCTCGTCCGAGTAAAGTAGACCTTCCTGTTTGCATACAAACAATGAGCGGCTTTCCAAAAAACATATTTGTATAAATAACACCAAAATCATAACGTGTATCATGTGTCATAAACCCTAAAAATCGTACCTTCACACTTTCATGCTCATCATACAATTTTTCAAACATTGGTTTCCACCTTTCTACATCACGTTTCATTAATAGTATATTAAACAAAACATGTAATACTCCTTTTAATTGTCAAAAAATTCAGTAGGATGTAGAATGATAGTATTCTACTAAGTTAGGGGGAACTTATATGCAACACGCCTTTATTACGCTTGTACCGAAATCCAACCAACAATCAGTTTCAATAGATGATATAAAACAACTTTTTCATTATTATAAAACAGTTACTTCTAAAACTGGTGCCCAAATTAATTACACGTATACAAATACCGCTTTTCCTTATGAAATTTTAGATACATCTACAACAACATTAAAACTTCAATCCAATCACGACCGGTATGACTCAATTTATATTGGTGTTGGTATAGAAAATGAACAATCTTTCATCCAAGTTTCTTTACCACCTAATGCAACATTTGGTGACAAAGGGAAAGCAAATGAATTTTGCCGTTTTTTAGCGAAGAAATTAGAAGGAGAGTTACAATTATTTAATGGAAGAACAATGTATTTTTATAAACGCTAATTTAAAAAATAGATAATATGATTAAAAATAATATACAATTCGAACATGTAAGAAATAAAGCTTGCTTTCTTACGTGCAATACAAAATATGCTATTACATAGGCTAAATATAGAAATACGAAAAAAAGAATAACTTTATAATGAAACTTATCACCATTCGATAATGTTAATACAGTGGAAAAGCCACTCCATAGTAGTAAATGATAAAATATAACATGTAATATTTTCATGGAACCTTCTCCTTTGACATGCTCTATTTTATTAATATATGGGGGTACGTTTGAATCAATTACATATTATAGGATGATATATATTACCTTTGAAGTAAGTTAAGCCGGAATCATTTGTTAAAGTATTATATATTCATTCGACAAGTACGTTTAAAGACCTTGCAAGTCATTTGATGAAGATAAAAATAGCCCCTCTCTTACAATAAGAGAAGGGCTATTTACATTACTTAAATTATTTTACAATGTGAATTGGCATTCCAAGAGCAACTTCAGCTGCTTCCATTGTGATTTCACCTAATGTTGGGTGAGCATGGATTGTTTGAGCGATATCTTCAGCTGTCATTCCAGCTTCGATAGCTAAACCAATCTCAGAGATAATATCAGAAGCACCTGCACCTGCAACTTGAGCACCTACAAGAAGACCATCTTCTTTACGTGTTACAAGTTGTAAGAAACCGTCAGTGCTGTTTAATGATAATGCACGACCGTTAGCAGCGAATGGGAACTTAGATACAGTTACAGTCATTCCAGCTTCTTCAGCTTGTTTTTTAGTGTAACCAACAGATGCTAATTCTGGATCAGTGAAGCATACTGCAGGAATTCCGATGTAATCGATAGCTGATGCATGGCCACTAATTGCTTCTACAGCTACTTTACCTTCGTAAGAAGCTTTGTGAGCTAATGGTGGTCCAGGAACGATATCACCGATTGCATAGATGTTTGGTACATTTGTACGACATTGCTCATCGATTTCGATGATGCCGCGGTCAGTCATTTTAACTCCAACTTGCTCAAGACCGATTTCTTGAGTGTTTGGACGACGACCTACAGTTACTAATACGTAATCTGCTTCTACAGTTTGGATTTCACCTTTAACTTCAAAGCTAACTTTTACGCCAGTTTCTGTTTCTTCAACGCCTTTAGCCATAGCTTTTGTATGGATATTTACGTTACCTTTTTTCTGTAGAGCACGTTTAACAACAGAGCTCATAGCTTTTTCGAAACCAGCTAAGATTTCGTCGCCAGCTTCTACTACAGTAACTTCTGTACCGAAGTTAGCATATGCAGTACCTAATTCCATACCGATGTAACCGCCGCCGATTACAACAAGTTTTTTAGGAATTTCAGGTAAGCTTAAAGCACCTGTAGAGTTGATAACACGTTTAGAGTATTTGAATCCTGGAATTTCGATTGGTGTAGAACCAGTTGCAAGAACAGCATTTTTAAACGTATAAGTTTGAGCTGCATCTTCAGTCATAACGCGTAATGTATTAGCATCTACGAAGTAAGCTTCACCGCGAATGATTTCAACTTTGTTACCTTTAAGAAGGCCTTCAACACCGCCAGTTAATTTCTTAACTACGCCGTTTTTCCATTCTTGAACTTTTGTAAAGTCAACTTTTACGTTTTCTGCAGTAATACCCATGTCATCAGAATGCATTGCATTCTCATAACGATGACCTGCATTGATTAACGCTTTTGAAGGAATACATCCAACGTTTAAGCATACGCCACCAAGGTTAGCTTTTTCAATGATTGCTACCTTTTGACCTAATTGTGCTGCACGAATTGCCGCAACGTATCCACCAGGACCTGCACCAACAACGACTGTATCTAATTCAATTGGGAAATCTCCTACTACCATTGTTATTACGCCTCCATTACTAATAATTGTGGGTCATTCAATAGACGTTTAATTTGGTTTAACGCTTTTTGAGCAGTTGCACCGTCAATTAAACGATGGTCAAAGCTTAGAGATAATGCTAATACTGGAGCTGCAACGATCTCACCGTTTTTCACAACTGGTTTTTCAGCGATACGGCCGATACCAAGGATTGCTACTTCTGGGTGGTTGATAACTGGAGTGAACCATTGTCCACCTGCAGAACCAATGTTTGTAATTGTGCAAGAAGCACCTTTCATTTCAGCTGGAGCTAGACGACCTTCACGTGCTTTACCAGCAAGATCATTGATCTCGTTAGAGATTGTGAAGATAGACTTACGATCTGTATCTTTAACAACTGGTACTAATAGACCTTTGTCTGTATCAGCTGCGATACCGATATTGAAGTAATGTTTATGAACTACTTCTTGAGATGCATCGTCTAAAGAAGTGTTTAACATTGGGTATTCACGTAATGCAGATGTTAAAGCTTTAACAACGTACGGAAGGTAAGTTAATTTAATACCTTTGTCAGCTGCTACTGCTTTGAACTTCTTACGGTGAGCAACAAGTTCTGTTACATCTACTTCGTCCATTAATGTTACGTGAGGAGCTGTGTGTTTAGAGTTAACCATTGCTTTCGCAATCGCTTTACGGATACCACTCATTTTCTCACGAGTTTCTGGATATTCACCAGCTGGGATTGGTTGTGCTTTTGGTGCTTCTTCTTTCGCTGCTGCTGGAGTAGCTTCTACTGCTGCTGGAGCCTCAGTTGCTGCTACAGTTTGTCCACCATTTGCAAATGCATCGATGTCAGCTTTTACGATACGGCCATTCTTACCAGTACCAGCTACTTTATGAATGTCTACACCTTTTTCACGAGCGTATTTACGAACAGATGGCATAGCGATTACGCGCTCATTTACTACTTCTGCAGTTGCTGCTGGAGTAGCTTCCGCTGCTGGAGCTTCTACTGCTGCTTCTTCAGCTTTTGGAGCTTCATCATGATCGTCACCTTTAAATTTAAGGTTTTCGTATCCAGGAGCATCAAATTTAATTAATGTATCTCCTACGATTGCAACTGTTCCTTCTTCTACAAGTACTTCAAGTACTTTACCTTTAACAGGAGAAGGGATTTCTACTACTGCTTTATCATTTTGTACTTCAAGAAGTACATCGTCTTCGTTTACTTCATCGCCTGGTTTAATAAACCATTTTACGATTTCACCTTCGTGGATACCTTCACCGATATCTGGTAGTTTAAATTCAAATGCCACGGAATTCAGCCCCCTGATTCATTTCATTATTATGGAATATGTACAAAAGAAACCAGCATGTGCTGATTTCTTTTGCACATGAAAAGCTAAAAATTAGAAGTTCATTACTTTGTTTACAGCTTCAACAATATCTTTGTGGTTTGGTAACCATACGCTCTCTGCTTGAGAGAATGGGAATACTGTATCAGCAGCTGCAACACGTACAACTGGAGCTTCTAAGTTTAAGATTGCACGGTCGTTAATTTCCGCTACAACGTTAGCTGCAATACCAGCTTGTTTTTGAGCTTCTTGAACTACAACTACGCGACCTGTTTTTTCAACAGAAGCGATGATTGTTTCGATATCTAATGGTTGAACTGTACGTAAGTCAACAACCTCTAAAGAGATACCTTCTTTTTCAAGTTCTTCAGCAGCTTTTAATGAAGCGTGAACCATAGCACCGTAAGCGATAACAGATACATCTGTACCTTCACGTTTGATATCAGCTTTACCTAAATCAATTGTGTAATCACCTTCTGGTACCTCTTGACGGAATGAACGGTACAATTTCATATGCTCTAAGTAGATAACTGGATCGTTGTCACGAATCGCAGAGATTAAAAGACCTTTAGCATCGTATGGAGTAGATGGAATAACAACTTTTAGACCAGGTTGTTGAGCCACTAATCCTTCTAAGCTATCAGCATGAAGTTCAGGAGTATGAACACCACCACCGAATGGAGAACGAACTGTTACTGGAGCAGTCCAACGTCCACCAGAACGGTAACGCATACGAGCTAATTGACCAGAAATTGAATCCATTACTTCATAAACGAAACCGAAGAATTGGATTTCTGGAACTGGACGGAATCCTTCAAGTGCAAGACCAACTGCAAGTCCACCAATACCAGACTCTGCAAGTGGAGTATCCATTACACGATCTTCACCAAATTCAGCTTGTAAACCTTCAGTAGCACGGAATACACCGCCGTTTACACCAACGTCTTCACCAAATACAAGTACGTTAGGGTCATTTTTCATTTCAACGCGTAAAGCATCAGTGATTGCTTGAATCATTGTCATTTGAGCCATGGCTTACTTCGACTCCTTTTCTTTGTAGATTTCATATTGTTCAGCTAAGTTGTAAGGCATTTTTTCGTACATGATTTCCATTAAATCAGTTACTTTTTGTTTTGGAGCTTGGTCAGCCTTAGCAATTGCTTGTTTGATATCTTCTTTTGCTTCTTCGATTACTGTCTCTTCAACTTCTTGAGACCATAGGCCTTTAGCTTCTAAGAACTTACGGAAGCGTACGATTGGGTCTTTTTGTTCCCATTCGTTTTCGATATCTTTTGTACGGTAACGAGTTGGGTCATCACCAGCCATTGTATGTGGACCGTAACGGAATGTTAAAGTCTCGATTAAAGTAGGGCCTTCGCCATTTACTGCGCGCTCACGAGCGAAAGCAGTTGCTGCGTATACAGCTAATGGATCCATACCGTCTACTTGAATTCCGTAAATACCTGCTGCTACTGCTTTTTGTGCTACAGTTTTAGCTGCAGATTGCTTTTCTACTGGAGTAGAGATTGCATAACGGTTGTTTTGAACAACGAAGATTGCTGGAGCTTTGAATGCACCTGCAAAGTTCATACCTTCGTAGAAGTCACCTTGTGAAGCACCACCGTCACCAGTGTAAGTAATTGCAACAGATTTTTTACCACGTAGTTTCATACCTAACGCAACACCAGCAGTTTGGATGATTTGCGCACCGATAATGATCTGTGGAGCTAATGCATTTACATTCTCAGGCATTTGGTTACCCATGAAGTGTCCACGAGAGAATAAGAATGCTTGGTATAATGGTAATCCGTGCCATACTAATTGTGGTACATCACGGTATCCTGGTAAGATGAAGTCTTCTGCTTCAAGTGCGAAATGACTTGCTAATTGAGAAGCTTCTTGTCCAGCTGTAGGTGCGTAGAAACCTAAACGTCCTTGACGGTTTAAAGAAATAGAACGTTGATCTAATACGCGAGTATACACCATACGACGCATTAATTCTTTTAATTGATCATCAGATAATTCAGGCATAGCTGCTTCATTCACAACTTCACCGTTTTCATTTAAAATTTGTAATGTTTCAAATTGAGCTGCGATAGCTTTCATTTGCTCATCAACATTAAATAGGGTCTTTTTTGTTTTAGTACCCATTCCGTTCACCTCTTCCTCTCTTGAACCATATTCTGAAACGCTTTCACTGGCTATTTTCCAGTTTAAAAAGCGCAACGATGTAAACCAACATGTTTGTATGTCGGTTGAGAATAATTTTGTGTACCTAACAATCTGTACTAATGTTTTTTCAGAAACATATTAATACAATCTTGATCACGTTTTTTAGTTTACAACTATTCTAATTACGATGTCAATTACTTTGAATACGTTTTTTTATAAATAATATGCAGGTTTCTACTACACAAACGTGTTTTTATTTTTTACATCTGTATTAGTAAGCATTGACCTACTGTTATATTATTCCCTTTTTCACTTATTTTTTCTCTTAGAATAATATGTAAACGATTTAATTCTCTTTAGTTTTTCTCTCTTCGTAACAAAAATATACAAACTACTCTTCCTTTTTTAGGTAAATACCTATACATTTCTACCCTCTCTTCCATACATTATAGTAACCGCAGTATTAGCGGGAAATGATAAAGGAGGTCATCTCATGTACGGATACTCATATTGCTATCCAACTTGTTCATATCCTTCCTACGGTTATGGCGGTTCTTGTGGCGGGTCTGGACGCGGCTTCGCCTTAATCGTTGTGTTGTTTATTCTTTTAATTATCGTTGGTGCTGCTTGCATTCGCTAATTGTAAAACGAAACAACTATGGAAAGAAAAAGACGGCTTTGCCGTCTTTTTCTGTTTACCACATACATAACTACTCTATAATAGAACGATTTCCAAAATGCCTTCCCTTTCTTGCCGATGACTTTTTCCATCTCCTTTGGTAGACTAAAGAGGAAAGGAGAGATTACATATGCTTACAATGAAAGATGTTATTCGCGAAGGAGATCCTATTTTGCGCAACGTTGCAGAAGAGGTGTCCTTACCGGCAAGCGAAGAAGATACAACTACCTTAAAAGAAATGATTGAATTCGTAATAAATAGCCAAGATCCTGAAATGGCTGAAAAATATAGTTTACGCCCTGGAATCGGATTAGCGGCTCCGCAAATCGGTGTTTCAAAAAAAATGATTGCAGTTCATGTAACCGATGCGGATGGTACATTATATAGCCATGCATTATTCAATCCAAAAATCATTAGCCATTCTGTTGAACGTACATATTTACAGGGTGGTGAAGGCTGTCTATCTGTAGACCGCGAAGTACCTGGTTATGTTCCTCGTTATACAAGAATTACAGTAAAAGCAACTTCTATTAACGGAGAAGAAGTAAAATTACGTTTAAAAGGTTTACCAGCAATCGTATTTCAGCACGAGATTGACCATTTAAATGGCGTTATGTTCTATGACCATATCAATAAAGAAAATCCTTTTGCCGCTCCTGATGATTCCAAACCTCTAGAGCGATAATAATAAAAAGGCGGAAGTTAATCTTCCGCCTTTTTATTATGAAATGGGTTCCATATTCACTTATAGCAATCCAGCCCACTTTAGTCCATGATATATACCGTCTTCATTAACATCCTTTGTCACATGATTTGCAAGTTTTTTCAAGTCTTCATGGCCATTTCCCATCACAATACCTGTGCCAACGGCTTCGATCATTTCTAAATCATTTAAGCCATCTCCAAATGCATACACTTGATCACGATTAAAACCTAACTTTTCAATGTATTTCTCAATTCCTTTTGCCTTAGAACCACCATTCGGAATGATATCCATTGAATATGCATGCCAACGAATAAAATGAAAATCTGGATAATGATTAATAAACTTTTCCTCTTCATTTACTTCACAAAAAAGTAGTGTTTGATAAATATTACGTTCCTCATAAAAATTAGGCTCATATGCTGGATGCTCAAAGTTTAAGCTTCCAAAGCCTTCTTTCACATAATCATGATATTCCACTGATGCTCTCATATCTTGATGGTCAAGATATACAAGTGGATATCCTTCTTGTTTTGCAAACTGAGTAAACTTATGTAAAGCATCTGGATGTAACGGATTATTAAATATTACCTCATCTTCAAAGACAACATATTGTCCATTAAAACTAACATAATTATGTATATCAAGTTCCTTACGAATATCTTCGAACATAAATGGCGCGCGCCCTGTCGCAATTGCTACATGTACACCTTTTTCTTGTAACTGTTTTACTGCATCTCGTGTAGATTGCGGAATTTTTTTATCATGATCTAATAATGTTCCATCAATATCAAAAAAGACAATTTTATCATTCATTTGTCAAAATCCTTTCTGGCACTCTATATTCCTATTTTGAATATCACTTTTCAAATTCTAAAAAAAAGTATAACATATTAAACATCTGTGAAGAAAGCGTTCCCTTTCTGACCTTATTTGTAAACTTTGCATATATATATTAGTAAAACATGTGGATACTTGTTCGTATGAATTTTCTTTTCCATTCTTCCTCATACTATACCTATAACTAACGGCTACTAATCGTTACTATAGAATAACTTTCACTGTATGGGAAAGGACAAGATTCACCATTCACTTTTGTCCTATCTCTTATATCAGAGATAGAGTTTTCACTAGTAATAGGCATGTTTAAAATAAGGAAAGGAAGGAGTAATCATGCTGAAGAAGCTGAAGAAAAAGCTCAAGCGTTATTTAAATGGTCTAGTCCGTAAAAAGACAGTCGCTTAAATTGTGCCCATTTCGGGCTTTTTCTTCATTCTCATTCGAAAAAACATGAAAATCGTGACTGTTTGCTTTATAATAAGTAACAGATAATGCAAAACATAGACAAGGAGAGGTTTTCCAAATGATTTTTAAAGTATTTTATCAAGAAAAATTAACTGAGGTTCCAGTACGTGAAAATACAAAAGTTTTATATTTAGAGGCTACGTCTGAAAAGGATGTTCGTACAAAATTAAATAAGTTCGCATATAATATCGAGTTTGTTCAGTCTGTTACTGGCGCTCATCTTGAATATGAAAAAGAAAACGCTGATTTAACATTAGCGGAAATCGTATAGCGATATGAAATTTCTAAAAAACGACCAAGTTGCTGTATTTGCTCTCGGTGGGCTTGGTGAAATCGGTAAAAATACATACGCTGTTCAATTTCAAGATGAAATTATTATAATTGATGCTGGAATTAAATTTCCAGAGGACGAACTTCTCGGAATCGATTATGTAATACCAGACTACACTTATTTTGTGCGAAACGAAGATAAAATTAAAGGGTTATTCATTACACATGGTCACGAAGATCATATCGGCGGAATCCCTTACCTATTACGTCAAGTGAACATTCCAATTTACGGCGGAAAATTAGCAATTGCACTCATCAAAAACAAACTAGAAGAACACGGCTTACTTCGTAAAGCAAAACTTTACGAGATTCAAGAAGATGACGTTATTAAATTCAAAAAAACGTCTGTATCCTTCTTCCGTACAACTCACAGTATTCCAGATTCGTACGGCGTTGTTGTGAAAACACCTCAAGGTCAAGTCGTTCATACAGGTGACTTCAAATTTGACTTCACACCAGTTGGTGAACCAGCTGATTTAACAAAAATGGCTGAAATCGGTAAAGATGGCGTACTATGTCTATTATCTGATAGTACGAACAGTGAAGTTCCAAACTTTACTATGTCTGAGCGTCGCGTTGGTGATAGCATTCAAGACATTTTCCGTAAAGTAGAAGGACGGATTATATTCGCAACCTTTGCATCAAATATTCACCGCTTACAACAAGTTGTTGAAGCTGCTGTTGAAAACAACCGTAAAGTAGCTGTGTTTGGTCGAAGTATGGAAGCAGCGATTGAAATTGGACAAAACCTTGGTTATATTCGTTGCCCGAAAGATACATTCATAGATGCATCTCAACTAAACCGCTTACCAGCTAATAAAGTTGTTATTTTATGTACAGGTAGTCAAGGTGAACCGATGGCAGCACTTTCACGTATTGCAAACGGTACACACCGCCAAATTCAAATTATTCCTGGAGATACAGTTGTTTTCTCTTCTTCACCAATTCCAGGAAATACAATTAGCGTAAGTCGTACAATTAACATGTTGTACCGCGCTGGCGCTGATGTAATTCATGGGAAACTTTCAAATATCCATACAAGTGGACACGGTGGACAAGAAGAACAAAAGTTAATGTTACGTCTAATTAAACCGAAGTACTTCATGCCAATTCATGGTGAATATCGTATGCAGCGTATGCACATGAACATAGCAAATGATTGTGGCATCCCTGAAGAAAATTGCTTCATTATGGATAATGGCGATGTTCTTGCTTTACGTTCGGATGAAGCTAGCGTAGCTGGAAAAATCCCATCTGGTTCGGTCTACATTGATGGAAACGGTATTGGAGATATTGGCAATATCGTATTACGCGATCGTCGTATCCTTTCTGAAGAAGGACTTGTAATTGTAGTTGTAAGCATTGATATGAAAGAATTTAAAGTTGCAGCAGGACCTGATATCATCTCACGCGGTTTCGTTTACATGCGTGAAAGTAGCGATTTAATCAATGATGCACAAACATTAATTACAACTCATTTAGAAAAAGTAATGGAGCGTAAAACAACACAATGGTCTGAAATTAAAAATGAAATTACAGACACATTAGCTCCATTCCTATATGAGAAAACGAAACGCCGTCCAATGATTTTACCAATCATTATGGAAATATAAGAAAAAGGACAATGCCATGAAGGCATTGTCCTTTTCTTTTCTCTTATCTTAAAAAGTGTTTAAATCGATCCACTTCATCGTCATGACCAATGACAATTAATATATCTCCTGCTTGAATATTCTCCGTAGCTCGAGGGGATACGATAACTTCTTTGCCTCGTTTAATTGCTACAATATTCAATCCAAACTTCGCACGAATATCTAATTCAATTAAAGAGTGCCCATCAATTTTTTTATTCGCAATAATCTCTACAATACTATGCTCATCTGAAAGCTCAAGGTAGTCTAGCACATTGCTTGATGCAATATTATTAGCAATCCTTTTTCCCATATCACGTTCTGGATGCACAATATGATCTGCACCTATTTTACTTAACACTTTTTCATGATAATCATTTTGAGCTTTTACAGTAATATTTTTTACACCCAACTCTTTCAAAATCAAAGTCGTTAAAATACTTGAATTTAAATTATCTCCAATAGCAACGACTACGTGATCAAAATTTCGAATACCAAGGCTTTTTAATACCATCTCATCTGTTGAATCTGCAATTACAGCATGCGAAGCTATATTTGCAAATTCATTAATTTTATCCTCATCTGAATCGATTGCCATTACTTCCATTCCTAATTGAGCTAGTTCTCGGCAAATACTTCCACCAAAGCGACCAAGTCCAATGACAGCAAATTCTTTTTCTTTCTCACCCACGGGAATTCCTCCAATAACTTCAAGTACTATTTATTTTCAGTGTAACACACTTTATATGCGTCACAAAAACTGTAATTAGCTCTTATTTTTGTTTTTGTATATAAAAATATTGTTGCAAGTAAAAAGCGATACCAACAAGTAGCATAGCAAATACAAATATATTTCCAAAAGAACTAAATGTTTCAAAAACGAATAATAATGTTTCTTGACCAAAAAAGGCAAATAGAAGCTGTGTGAATGCAAATAACAACGCCCATATGTAATGATGTTGATGGAATAAATAATGCGTTGCACCTAAAAAAGCAATAAACGAAAAGATAAAGATCCACCAATTTTCTAAAAATAGTTGCCAATTAGAAAATTGATATCCATTTACTAATATCGCAATAAGCGCGATAACTACCATCGTCGGCACACTCCAAAATAATGCCCGTCCTCTAAAGAAACGAGTGCCTTTAACATCTCCTTTTTCATGTGCAATATATGTTAGTACTACTGTGCTTATATACAAAACAGAAAGAATTGTTAAAACGATAATAAGCCAAAAATGTAATTGATAATATTCATGCTCTATATTTGTCACGATTGCAGCTAACATGCACGGAATTAACATTCCCGTCCAACCATCTACTTTTCTTTCATTCCAAAAGACCGTATTACCAATCCTTATTCCTAACAACATAAAAATAATGATACCCAATACAAATAACGTAGTTTTATTCCCTACTAAACTCGTTGAAAAAGCAATTAATCCAATAAATAAAAAGAGCACAAACCCATTCATAATTTCTAGTACAGGTGATAAATATCTCTTCACCCATTTGTATGTTTCGTCATATTCATTATTATCTACTAGACGATAGGCATAAAAACTTATCCCAAAATAAACCGCCGCAATAATAACGTACGCATATAAGACGAAACATAAAATCGCACTGCTAATTTGCACGTAATTCCCCACCCTTTTTTCTATGTTTCACATTGATTTTACACACTTTTCATACTAAAAGTAAACATATATAAGTTAGTCAAATAATTAATAATGAGCAGTGGCTAACCCCCCTGCTCATTATTAAAACAGTACAATTAACTTTAATTCTTCCATTTGTATGTCAATGTCTAAAATCAATCTATACGAGCGTTACTTACACCTCAGAACAAAAAGTTTTTTGGAACCTTCAAGAAAGTGGAAGTTTTATTTTCTATTCCCTTTCCACTTTACATATTGGCTTAAAAATGTAATTGCCTTTTCAATCACTTCTTCGTCTGGTTTTAATTTTGCATGATGTAAACCATATTCTGAATTTACTCCAAGCCAAAACATAAATCCAGGGATTTCTCGAAGCATATAACCAAAATCTTCACCCGTCATTGCCTCAGTACATGTAATAACATTCATATCAGTTTGTTTATGTACAAATTCCATAAACTCTCTCGTTAACTCTTCATGGTTATATACTTGATGATACATTGCTCCGTAATCTATAATCGCCTCACACTGGAAAGAAGCTTCGATACCTGCAACAATTGACTCAATTCTGCTTTTCACACGCTTCATTGATTCCACTGATAATGTTCGAATCGTTCCTTCTAAACGAGATTTTTCTGCAATAATATTTTGAACCGTACCACCAGTAATTTTCCCGATTGTAATTACTGCACTATCAAGAGGATTTACATTGCGACTAATAACGGATTGTAGCTGTGTAACAAGATGACTCGCTGCAACAATCATGTCATTTGCAGTATGTGGATAGGCAGCATGGCCACCTTTCCCTTTTAAATCAATATATAATTCTGAAGTATTGGCAAATAACAGTCCTTCTTTCGTTGCAATTGTCCCCACAGCGTATTCTGGTGCAATATGAAGACCAAGAATTATATTTGGTTTCCATTCTTTTAACTCTTCACTTTCTAACATAGGAAGAGCACCGCCTGGTCCTTCTTCTGCTGGCTGGAATAGAAATACAAGGTCATCATCTATTCTTTCGCTCACAGCTTTCGTTAGAAGGCCTAAACCGATTGTTGTATGTACATCATGGCCACATGCATGCATCATTCCTTCATGAATAGAAGCAAACTCGTATCCAGTTTCCTCTGTAATTGGTAAACCGTCTATATCTGCACGATAACCTATTATTTTTTCGGGATTTTTTCCATTTACTTTAACGATTACACCCGTTTTCCATGTCTTCACTTCCACAAATTCATGAGAAAGTGTTCCTATATAATCTAAAATATACTGTTGTGTTTTCCATTCCTTAAATCCGATTTCTGGAATTCTATGTAGATCTCTACGAATTTGGACAAATTTGCTTACTGTCATTTTTGCACCTCTATCTATAAAAAGCGTAAGAGCCCATTTACGCTCTTACGCTTTTTTTACTTTTTATTTCTCTGGGTTTAATTGACGAAGCTCTTGTTTAATTTCTGTTTTTGCTTTTGTCTTCTCATCAATTTCTTTAATTACACGTGCTGGAGTACCTGCAACAACTGTGTATGGAGGCACATCTTCTGTTACAACAGCTCCCGCTGCTACAACTGCACCTTTACCTACTGTAACACCCTCTAAAACAACTACATTTGCACCGATTACTACATCATCTTCAACGATAACTGGTTTTGCAGAAGGTGGCTCAATAACACCTGCAAGTACAGCACCTGCACCTACGTGACAGTTTTTACCGACTGTTGCACGTCCACCAAGTACTGCGTTCATGTCGATCATAGAACCTTCACCAATTACAGCACCAATGTTAATTGTTGCATTCATCATAATTACAGCGTTGTCACCAATTTCAACATGGTCACGAATAATAGCACCTGGCTCGATGCGAGCTTTAATACCTTTTAAATCAAGCATTGGGATTGCAGAATTACGACGATCGTTTTCTACAACGTAGTCAACGATGTGCTTATTATTCTCATCAAGAATTGTCTTAATTTCAGACCATTCTCCGAATAATACACCTGATTTTTTATTCACAAATGCTTGTACTGTTTCAGGGAATGTTACTTCTTTTAAATCCCCTTTTATGTATACCTTTACAGGAGTTTTCTTTTCACTTTTTTGAATAAACGAAATAATTTCGTTAGCGTCCATCATTTTCATTCTTGTTGCCTCCTAAATCCATTTATAATGTTACTCTACCAAACGAAAGAGCGAGTAGCAAGATAATAATCTTATTTTCCCCTTTGAATTTCTTCTATAATTTCTAAAAATGCTTGTACTTGCTTCAACTGCCTTGCCGAGTCACTTGTTAACAACCATGTTTCTCTCGTCAGTTGAACAGGTGTTTTATACATATTTTCCTGTACTTCCTTTAAAACAGTAGAAGGTAAAAGGGCATAACCTATACCATTTAAAACAAGTTGTTTACATGTTTCAATTTGGTCAACTACAATCGTTCGCTTAGGCGGATTAGAAAATAAACCATACCACCAATTTTGTATTTGTCCATAATAAGTCGAGTCACTTTTAAATTGAATGAACGGCCTATTTGTTTCTTTTAACATCGAAATATCTTTTATTTCTTTATCAACTAAATACAGTTCATCTTCAAATAATTGTTGCTTCTGACCTTTATATTCTTGTGTTCCCCTCAGTATAGCAACATGCACGTCTCCTTCATAAAACTGCTTTTGCACTTCACTACTCCATCCAGTAAACAGCGATATCTTTACAGAAGGATATTTATGCACAAACTTTTTCAAAACAGGAGGGAGCCAATATTGACCAATAACTGATGCAACAGCTATTTTTAACGTTCCATGAGTTTCCGTTCTGAAAACAGCCAGCTCACTTTTTATATCTTCTTCCCTTTGCAACATTTCTTTGGCATAATTTGCAACTTTTTCCCCTTCAGGTGTAATTGTCAATCCTTTTTGTGAGCGAATAAAAAACTTCATTCCCCATTGTTTCTCCATAGATTGTAATCGTTGACTCAGCGCAGGTTGGGAAACAAATAAACGTTCCGCCGCTTTTCTCATATTTGATTCCTGAGCTAACACAACCATCATTTGAAAATCATCAATTTGCAACTTTCTCCCTCTTTCCTTAGCTTCCATACACCTTATTTCAATAAGCTTTTCATCCTTAATTTACCCGAATGCTTTCATTCAGAAAATACAATTGTCCAGCACAAACTTTCCTTATGTTTTATGTCTTTTTAAATATAATACATACACAAGTGATATGCACGAAAAAAAAGTGACTTCTTCGTTTCTATGAAGTCACTTTTTTCACTTTATCGATTATGTTGCCTTACTTTCTTATTCAACAATTTTAAAATAGCCCGACGTGTTAAAATCCCCTCAAAATAGCCTTCTTCATTAACAGCGCAAATAAAAGGATGATCAATTGTCATTTCTAAAGCTTTTGCAAATGAATCGTCTAATTTAAGAACAGGTATATCTTCTTTCATCACCTGCTCTACTTTCATATCATCGAGCCTTTCAAACTCAATACGTTCTAATCCTAACATACCATCTAATATCATGGCAGTACTAATCAAACCATGTAGTTTATACATTGGATCTAAGACAGGTATCGCTGAATATCCAGATTTTACAAGAACGAGTAAAGCATGTTCTAAACTATTTCCAATTTGGACATGAGCTACTTTTTCCGATGAAATCATTAAATCCTTCACAAGAATTTGTTGAAATTCGTCTTTCGGAATACTAATCATATTACATCCCCCATTTTCCCTTTTTCCTGCTTATGTTCACAACTCTATTCACATTTTATGACAGCGTTTTCATATTATTATTTTGTCCTAAATTTATTTCAATAAAAATACAATCACACAGCTATTTTAGCATACCGCACAAAAAAAAGACTACCATTCCGGTAGCGCTTAATACCCTTTATTTTTTAATCTGTAAAATAACCTTGTGATTTTTTTATATTGCATCACATCTGTCTGTTTCAAACCATTCTCAATATCTGTAAGTTCCACAGCTAAAATTTCACTTGCGTAATTTTGCTGAAATAAAATATCTAGTAGTAAACTTTCTTCTTCCTTCGTTAAAACAACTTCCCTTTGCATATACCCCTCTCCTTACACTCGCATCGTTACTCTTATTATATAAAAAATTCAACCTATTTAATAGATGTAATATTCAGTTTTTATTTAAAGATATGTAACAATCGTACACATACAAAAAAATCATTTCGTATATCGATTTGCATAGCTAAACGCCGCATAAGCATCCGGCTTAATTTTTGCAGTTAATCCCATCGCTCGAATTTTTTCTGTCATATCTAAAATAAATTCTTTTGTTAAGCCATCATTCCCAATGTCTAAATGAATTTCCATTATGAATCCAGCCCCATCTTGAGCATAAGGATGCAATAACTCCCATATTGTTTGTATATGAGTAGGCGTAAATAGACATGCGATTTCTTGACTAAACTGCGTTTCTAAATATATTTTCTCACGTAAGGTCGCTGGCTTATCTTTTACTGATTTATGGTGTAAACAACCCCAGGCACCTTTTCCAACACGATGAATATGGATTGCTGTAATAAACCTCGTATCCTTTTGATGCGCTTGCGAGTCTGTCCCAATGGATAATCGATACAAATTTCGCGGATCCTTTTCAATGAAACTACAAATACGGTTAAAGACCATATCAAAATTTAAATGTCTCTCTGAAACATTGTAAAATTTATGTGCACCGTCCACAGAGTCACGTCCTTTCAATTAGACAGACTTTTCGTATTCTCATTGTATGGGACAAAAACTAAAATTATAACTTCCTATCCTTTATTCGTTTCAATATTTCGAATTACAAAGTGACAAACTTGGCACGTATAAATTACATTTTGATTAGATTGAGCCGTTAATACATGAATAATCTCAGCAGAACTTTGACAATTAGGACAAATCACAACTGGTAAACGTTCCATACGATAACCTCCTAGTTATATTTCTCCCGCTATTTGCAAAACCCAGCGATAGTGAGAAGTTTAGCTTCACATATTCACCCGGTTGACGGGACTAATTATCCACATGGATAAGCAAACTTGCACGGATTAAATTTTCATTTTAATACCATTGTAGGAAAAATAAAAAACTTCTATACATTACGCTGGAAAGTAATAGAACTAAAAAAGGTACTGCCATGTGGCAGTACCTTTTTTATATGTATCAAGAAATGATATCGTAAATCTCAATTGCAACCATGTCGATATTATCGAATTGATATACTTGAGGTTTTTCACCTTGTTGATACACTTCTAACTCATACATTTCACTTTTATCGAAAAATTTCACGCTACATTTGCGCTCACCGTTCACTTCAAAATAGCGTTGTGCTACTTCACCGCTTTCAGCTTGTTCTTGTAGACTAACAAGTCGAGTTAAAATTCCTTGGAGTAGAGACATGAAATCTCTCCTTTCTCTGATCTTCCTACCAATAGGTTTTACAGCTATACTCATTCTATCCGTCATAACAGAAAAAATGTTCCACACTCTAGGATAAAGGTTATTGGCCAGAAACTCAACTAAAAATTTGTCGAAATGCGAAGGAAAAAACAGAAAGAACATATTTCTCCTTCATTATTGCGGTTTTTATACTGGAAGAATATAATAAAAAACAGAAAAAAGGAGGAATTACAATGAAAAAAATTGAGATTTATACACAACCCGATTGTCCGCCATGTGTTATTGTAAAAGAATTTTTGAAGCATAATAACGTTGCATATGAAGAATTTGACGTAAAAAAAGACGCTGCTGCTCGCAATCGTCTTTTATACGACTATGATTCTTATTCAACTCCAACAGTCGTAATTGATGGCGAAGTAGTTGCAGGTTTTCAAATTGAAAAGTTACAACAACTACTCAATATAGAATAGGAATAGGTAAATACCTATTCCTATTCTTATCCCGCTATTTGTAGGTAGTAAAACTCCCACCCACTGATTAAAAGTTTCACTTTATAATTGTTGCAACCTTTTTATTTCAGTTAAAAGTTCCTGACTTTCATGATATCCTGCTAACTTCCATTTATCTTGATCCCTTTTCAATGTTACAATTTGATATTGTCCACTTTTTGTCCGCTCATATACATATAAATTTTTATGTTCTTCATCATACGACATTTTCGTTTCTGAATTAAAAGAAAACGGTGCTTCTTTTGCCGGAAGTAAATATTCACCACTTTGTTTATCACTTCTGCTATTTTCATCTGTAAATACTTGAAGGAAATTATCTGTAAAATACGGTGATAACGTCTCTATCATCTTATTCATCGGCAAATGCTTCCCACGAATTGAAAACTGGGTTTCATAGCCTTTTTGTATCGTTGTAAATACTTCTTTCCGATCGACTTCCACTTCCTCTTTTCCTAAAACAGTCGTAACACTATAACCAACTAGAAAGGCAACACATACAAATAGAACAAGCCATATTCCATATTTCCTCATTTTTTCACCTTCCTTTTAAAAGAACTTGTCTTTGTAGTATTCATTGTAACAATGATTATGCAAAGAAAGGACAGATTTCGTTCGTAAAATCTTTACAACGATAGACAGCATTTTCATCACCATTTTCACTATTACCAATTTATGATAAAAACAAACAAAAAATGCACGAATCTCTTCGTGCATTAAAATAAAACATCTTCTTCATATAAATATTCATAAGATAAATCTATAAATAAAAAGTTGTCATCATCAATCGGGAAAGAAAATGTTCGTACCATTTCTCCCGTTTCAATATCTGCATATAAATCTGAAAGCCTCGCCTTATTCTCAAAACGCATTTTCATTATATTCTCGAGAAAATACGGGCGCCAGCTCCAGTTCTTCATATAATAATCCGGCATCACAATCCATTCTCCATCTTTTTTCATAACATTTCCTGATTGTTGGAAACCATCTTCATTACAAATAAATATACGAAAACTACACTGTGATACACTTTGACTAAATTGTAATAACCAATCATTTATATCTTCATTCTTTTTTTGTTTTGATAAAACATCGCCAATGCGATCGCGTAACATCTCTGTTAAATTATAAATTTTTTGTAACTTCTTCTTTTCATGCTGAATAAACTGATGACATTCATTACCTAGTCGCTCTTTCAAAACATTCGTTTCAATAAAATCAGGTAAACATTCTTTTAAATAATTACCTTGATAATATCTTCCGCCGTTCTTCCAAGCATATTGCAGTTGATAAAAAGCATCTATTTCTTCATATAATAAAGTTGCACCAATTCTTCTAGCAAGTAATGATAAAGAATATAAAATATCTTGATAAGATTGTAAAAGTGCTGTTTGCCTTAAGTTCGTTAAATCTACTTTTAAAATATCAGGTGCTAACACGCTAATACGCTCTAAATTACTTGTACCCGTTCCGACTTTATTAATCGAAATTTGAATACCATATGTACGATAATACATAAGCAAATGATTAAATTGCTCTATATCTTCTTTACATTCATGCTCTGTAATCTCTAAAACAATTTGTTTTAAATTTAAACCTTGTTCTTCATACCTCAATAAAAGTTGAAGCAAGCTTTCATCATCATCATTCATTAATACATTAGCATTCCGATGTATAAATAATAATAATTTTTGATCGCTTTCTAAATAACGATTTAAAGCTTTTTCTACTATAATATTATCCGCTTCCAGTTGAAATTCACTTGGAATCGAATCATCGTGAAAGAAAGAAGCTAAACTTTGTATGCCCTCTTCTGTTTGAATACGTCCTACTACTTCATATCCAATTACAGTATGCTCATCAGCACTAAAAATAGCTTGATAATAAGGAAGGACTTTATCCAAGTTACTCATTACATCTAATGCATCTATCAACGTGCTTCCCTCCCTTTACTTTTCAAAAATTATAACATGATATTTACGGAAAAATAATAAAAAATCCCTTCAGTTTTCCTGAAGGGATTAGAGGGGTAAAATGCTAAGGGGAATTAGCAATTCTACTATGAAGAAAAAAGAGGTCTTAAATATAACGTATATATGACCTCTTGTAAACACTTTTCTTTCATATGTCACAATTCCGTCACATTTAACCGTAAAAAAATGAATCAAACATTCATTTTTTTATCCCTTTTAAAATGGATATTGATGTAAATGTTGTCCTCCATCCATTGTCATGCAAGTTCCATTTATGTACGCAGCTTCATCTGAGCATAAATAATAAGCTAGACCAGCGATTTCTTCTGGCGTACCCAGCCTTCCAAGCGGAACACTTTGTATCGTACGCTTAGCCATTTCTTCTGAAATCCATAATTTATCAGCACCGCCCGTACGTTCAATTGGTCCTGGAGCGATAGCGTTAACTCGTATTCCATATTTACGTCCCCACTCAACAGCGAGCGTCTTCGTCATCGCTAATACTCCTGCCTTCGCTGCAGCCGAATGAATAACTCCTGGACCTGCATCCCATGCATATGTTGCTACCATGTTAATGATATTCCCTTTTATACCTTTTTCAATCCAATATTTTCCGACAGCATGGCTACAGTAAAATGTACCGTTTAATACAATATTAATGACCGAATTCCAGCCATTCACGGATAAATCTTCTGCTGGACAAATAAAGTTTCCAGCTGCATTATTTATTAAAACATCAATTCGACCAAACTTCTCATCAATCTGTTCAATCATTTTCTGAATGTCATCCGTATTTCTTACATCCATTTGTACAGGTAATACTTGTCCTGGAAATTGTTCAATTTCCAACTTTGTTTCCTCTAGTTTTTCTTTTGTACGTCCTGTAATAACAACTCGTGCCCCTTCTTTTGCAAAGCGAGTCGCCATTCCTTTTCCCATTCCACTCGATCCACCTGTTATAATAACTACCTTTTCTTTCACATACATCCCCTCCAAAAAATGAATACACATTCATTTTATCACTTTATTTGATAGAAATCTTTATATTTTTAAACTTTTCTGATATTTTAATGTAAAGAACTTTCTTTTTATTCATTTTTTTCGTAATCTATACTAATTTTTTATTATGTAAAGCATATTTTTAAATAAACTGAAAGGAGATTTGAGTAGCCTGTAAATGGAATAAAAACATTGAGGTATACTCATATTTTTATGACGCACATTACAAGAAGAAATTTTTTAAAAATTGGTATGCGTACTTGTCTCTATTCATTTATAACCAGTGGCATCGGATACTACTATGCTAAATATATAGAACCCCATTTCATTTCTTTTACACAGCACACATTAAAATCACAACTCATCCCAAAAAGTTTTCATGGTATGAAAATTCTTCAATTCAGCGATTTACATCTCGGATACTATTTCTCGCTTCAACATTTATCTCAAGTTGTTTCTAAAATTAATACTGTAAATCCAGATATTGTCCTTTTTACCGGAGATCTCATTGATAATTATCAAACGTATACTGACACTCCTTTCGTCGCATCCATTTTAAAAAATATACAAGCCCCCTTCGGTAAATTCGCTATTTATGGTAACCATGATCACGGTGGATATGGAACTGAATACTATGAGCACATCATGCGTGAATCAGGATTTGAACTATTGCTAAATAGTGAAAAAAGAATTCGTCTAATGGATAATAGTGAAATTTCTATTTTCGGTCTCGATGATATACTACTAGGCAAACCAAAAATAGAGAAAACATTACAACATGCACGGCAAAATACTTATAACATCGTTCTTGTTCACGAGCCAGATATCGCGCCGCAAATTTCCAAATATCCAATCAACTTGCAACTTTCTGGTCATAGCCATGGTGGACAAGTACAAATTCCTTTTTTAGGGGCTATTATTACACCATCACTCGCCAAAGACTATATTGAAGGCTTCTATACGATGCAGGATTTAACTCTCTATGTCAATCGAGGCCTCGGAAGAACACGTGTCCCATTTCGTTTCATGGCAAAACCTGAAATCACAATTTTCACACTCCAACATTCGTAATAATTCGCCTATTTTCTTACATATCCTTTCTTGTACGCGCTCATCCATGTTTCGTTTACCATATGATAAAAGTGAGTCCAATAAAGGAGGTATGTTCATGTATCCATATTATCAACCAATTCCAGTCCGTTCAGCACCTATTGGTCCAGTAGGCGACTCACGCTTCTTCCCGTTTTTTGGCGTTCCCTTTCTAGCTGGAATTGCTGGTGGATTGCTCGGCGGAGCATTAGCTTTCGGCCCTCGACCATTTTATCCACCTTATCCACCACCTTTCCCGCCGCCAGCACCTTATCCTTGTTACGGTGGACCATGTCAGCAACCATACTATTACTAGGTTAAAGTAACGATTCTTTCAAATATTATTCTCTCAACGAGCCATCTCATTACACGCTTATAATAAAACTATTGTTTCTACTCATCCTTCCATTTTTGGAGCATATGAGTAGAAAAAAGTAAAAACCTCTTATGTCCATAAGAGGTTTTTACTTTTTTTCATTATTCAGCGTCTGTATTTTGATACGCCATCTTAAACAACTTCACTTGGCTATCAATTTCTTCTGTACTACCATTAATAACATAATAGTAATCACCATCTTTATTTTGTTCACGTGTTTTCACATTATCAGCTAATGTAAGCTGTAAAATCGCCTTAATTCGTGCCTTCATTTCAATATCTAATATCGGGAAAGATATTTCCACTCGCTTCTCCATATTTCGCGTCATCAAATCAGCTGAAGATAAATATATTTTTTCCTCCCCATTATGATGGAAATAATAAATACGGCTATGTTCTAAATATCTTCCAACAACACTAACTACACGAATATTTTCACTTACATTTGGAATACCAGGTCGTAGGCAACATGTTCCTCGAACAATGAGCTCTACCTTTACTCCAGCTTGTGATGCTTCGTACATTTTTTTTATTAACGGTTTATCTGTTAATGAATTCATCTTAGCGATAATATATCCATTTCCATATTGCCTATGATAACGGATTTCTTCATCTATTAAATCCATAAATTGCTCTCTTATATCAAATGGAGCAACCGATAAATGATGAAAATGTGGCTTTGTTGTATAACCACTTAAATAATTAAAGAAATTGGTTGCATCGACCCCAAAATCTTTTCTTGATGTAATATATCCAAAATCAGTATATAACTTCGCTGTTGCATCATTATAGTTCCCAGTTCCGAGATGTACGAACCTTTCGATTTTTCCGTTTTTTCTCCTTACAACTAGCGTAATTTTACTATGTGTTTTCAAGTGACTGACACCGTAAATAACATGACAGCCTGCCTGTTCCAATTCTTTAGCCCAGTGAACATTGTTTTCTTCATCAAACCTTGCCTTTAATTCAACTAATACCGTCACTTGTTTTCCCTTTTCAGCCGCTATCTTTAACGCCTGAATAATCGGTGAATCACCACTTACACGATATAACGTTTGTTTAATCGCAAGTACATTCGGATCGTCTGCCGCATCACGGACAAAATCAACTACCGGCTGAAATGATTCAAAAGGATGATGTAATAAAATATCATGCTCAATTGCTTTTTCAAATACATCTTCTTCATCACCTAAATCTTGAGGCGGTTGCGGAATAAAAGCTGGATATACAAGATGTTCATATAAAGGAGCTAGTTTTTTATATAAAGAAAACAAACATGTTAAATCTAATGGGCCATCCATTATATATACATCTTCATCTTTTACTTCCAGAACCTCATATAATAACGCTAATACTCTTTCATCAATGTGTTCTTTCCCAACTTCTAAACGTACAGCAGCCCCCCACTTACGCTTTTTTAATTCTTTTTCAATTACCTTTAATAAATCTCTCGCACCTTCTTCATGAATCGTTAAATCTGCATTGCGTGTAATACGGAAACGAGTAACAGATGATACTGTATATCCCGTAAATAATTTATGAGTAAAGCTACTAATTACGTCTTCTAATAAAATAAATTTATGCTTTTGCCCTTCACTCGGTAAAATTATGAAGCGCTCAAGTAATGAAGGAACTTGTACAATCCCTAACTTCGTCCTGTTTTCTTCTTCCGCTTGCTTCTCATCATATAAAAGAGTAGCCAAATTCAAACTTTTGTTTAATAACATTGGAAATGGGCGATATGCATCAATAGCTACAGGAGTTAACACCGGGAAAATTTGCTCGTCAAAATACTCTTCTATAAATTCTCGCTGCTCTTTCGTCAAATCATTGAATGTTAAACGTTCAATCCCCTCTAACTCAAGCGCTGGTAATATATAATTTTTAAATGTATCATATTGTACTGTCATTAGTGCATGGGCTTTTATCGCAATTTTATTTAATTGCTTTTTTGGTGTTAAGCCAGCTTTATTTTCTGGCTGATTAAATCCAGCACTCACTTGATCCTTCAATCCCGCTACACGTACCATAAAGAATTCATCTAAATTCGAACTAAAAATACTAATGAATTTCAATCTTTCCAAAAGTGGATTATTTCCATCTTGCGCTTCTTGTAGTACACGTTCATTAAATGCTAGCCAGCTTAACTCTCGATTATTGTAATAAGCTGTATCATTTAAATCTACTGCATTCCCCTTCGATAATTCCATTCTCTTCACACTTCCCCTTGAAACTTTTTTACTATAATTTAGTTAATTTCATTTTATCAAATTACAATATTACAAAGTGTAAATTTTTCGTAAAGACATCCGTACAACCTAATGTTTTAGTTCAAATAATAAATTAATATTCGTTTTTAATACTCTTTCTAACTGTTTTTTTTGTTTTTCAGCTTGTACTTTTTCTGCTAATGCCGATTGTTCACATAAAACTTTAAACGTTAATCCCTCTTCGCTTTCTGTTATAGATATGGTATCAATAAGCGATCGTTGCCTTACATTTAAAGTAGCTGAAAATTGTAAAACAGCTCCTAACAGGCGGATTTTTTTTTGTTCGCTTTTATCAAACCAACCTTCAAATGGAGATAAATGTTGTTTAAATAACATTTTTGATTTATACGATGCAATAAGCGCTAGCCTTACTCGATCTTTATGCATCATGCCATCAATTGTCTTATTCGCTAATAAATAAAACGTATGTAAACGGCTCGCTTCTTCGTCTATATATTTGCCTATATTAAATACTTTCGCAGCTTGATGGAACACTTCCCAGTCTTTTACTGACATAGAAATAAGCCCTATTTCCTCAAGTTGTTTGCAAATTAGTCTTCCATGTTTAATAAGTTGAATAACAAATTCCATGTCCATTTCGTATTCATGTGATAGTAAATGCAAACTTTCTTCAACTACGTTCGGATAATATGAAATCCCCAAATCTTTTGTCAACTCTTCATAGAAAACACCTTCTCTTAACCCTTTTCTACTTAATACAAATGCCGGTGCCTCTATAACATGAACAAGTGTATGAAATACTTCAACCGCTGGAATAATCGTATCTGCTCGATCTTTTGCTAATCCTTCCAATTTCTGAAGTTCTATGAACGACAATTTTTCCAATTCCTCTTTTACACTTTCAACATCTTCTTCTTTCATCTTGTATAAATGTAATCCTGCTATAGGATAACATATTAAATTTTGATGGATTTTTACTAAGTTCCTAGCACTACCACCAATTGCAATAAGAGGCAATTTCTTATTGATTAACCATGGTAACGTTCGAAATTGAAACTCTAAATACTGTTGCATTCCCTCTAACTCATCTTTAGTAGGAATATCACCTTTAATAAATTGTTGCTTTAAAGAAAGTGCCCCAAAAGGAAAACTATGGTACTCTAAAATCTCTCTATTTCTAAAGTATGTAACTTCCGTACTTCCCCCACCAATATCTACCGTTATTCCTTCTGAAAACGATGTAGAATTCATAACCGCCAAGTATCCGTAACGCGCTTCCTCATACTCTGATAATACTCTAAGAGTAAAGTCCGTTTGTCCTTCAACAAGCTTTTTAATTTCCTCTTGATTCTCCGACTGTCTAATTGTTGCTGTTGCAACACAAAGTACATGATGCAACTGATGGAATCTTGTACTTTCTTGAAATTGAAATAATGTCTGTAATAATACTTCTATTCCCTCTTCATTCAATACACCATCAATTAAGTAATTCCTTAACCTAGCAACAACTTTCGTATTTTCAATCTCTTTATAAAAACCTCCATTTTGCTTTTCATAAATAACTAAACGCATTGTATTAGATCCAATATCTATAATGGCATACTGTTGTTTTAATATTTCTTTCAAACTTCTCACTCTTTCATTATCAAATTTCAAAAACATATTCTATTACTATTATACAAAATAGTTGTTTTTTGTAACAATATTGCTTTAATATTGAAAATATATACAATCACTTTTTGCGTATAATAAATACCTATTTTATTTATGGTATAATAATGAAAAATTGAAAGGAGATTCAATATGAAACCTTCACAACCACAATCTCAATTACAAAACCAACATTCTATTAATCGACTAGCTCAATCTATTTTCGTTGTGAATCGTCATGCTAAAGCAGCTACTAACCCTAAATATTTATACTGGTTAAAAAAGACAGCTTTAGAACGTTTGATTGCTGAAAAAAAAGCAATTAAAGAAGGATTGCATTTTTCTAGAAACCCACGTTTTAGCCAACAACAATCTGATGTCCTTATACGTTTAGGCGATTATTTTTTCCACATCCCTCCTACGAAAGAAGATTTTCGAATTCTACCGCATCTTGGTCATCTTGAATCCTCCTATCGAAATCCGAAAACAACCTTATCTTTAACAGTAGCAAAAAAAACACTTCAAGATTATATTGGTCCTGAAGCATTAAAACAAGAAAAAAAATTAAGTGAGCCTGTTCCATGGTATAGTCGTACTTATACAAAAAAATAAAACAGTTTGGCCAAGTGTAGGCCAAACTGTTTTATTTTTTCTCTTCTTTAATTTTAATATTTGCTTGTTTATAAAAAGCTACTTTTTCTGTATTATAAGACTTTGTAAATTCATTAAATTTATCTTTTTCTGACTCAATATCCTTATAAGATTGATTTACTACTTTTACTTTTTCACTAATATCTTTTAATTTAGTACCTTTATCTTGTAACATTGTATATAACTCTTTTTCTTGTTTTAAAGATTTGTTATAGCTGTCATACATTTTATTAAATGAATCGTGGCGTTTCTCATACGTGCTTTTCACTTTATCAGCTTGATCTTTCAATTTCTTATCTTCAATTTTCTTCACATACTTATCAGCTGACTTCACTTCTTCTTGCGCTTTATTTAAAACTTCTTTTTCTTTTGTAAGCACTTTTTCTCGTTCAGTTGTATTTTTCACTGCTTGATTCAGTTTTTCTTTAACAGTTTGATTATTATCTTTTCCTTCTTGAACAATCTGGTTATATAATTCTTGTCCTTCTTTCTCTAAAGTCTCAAGTTTTTTTGCATCTTCAAACATTGTTTTTTCTTGTTTAGCAGCGTTTTCAAACGCTACATATAATTCTTCTTCTGGTTTCGGACCGAAACAACCGGCTAATAAAATCATTGATAATGTAGTTACAATTGCTAATTTACTATATTTCAACATCTCTTCCTCCTACTTATAAACGACCATCGTGTAATATAAAAAAGTTATAAAATATGTAATTGTTCTATACACTCGCATCTTTTTTACGAAGATCATTAATATTGTTTGTACAAATTATTACTTGATATTACATTATTCTTTTTGAATTATTTAGCAATTCCATATCCATCTTTAAGTATACTACTTCGTGTTTTTTAAGGCCTGTTCACACTATGTATTACTTTAATATCCACGGAATTTCACCTCAGTCTTAATAAGACTATAATAGTTCACCTGATAAAAGGTGATCGCTCCGCTCTCACGTCTATCATTCCCTTTCCAGCTTTCTATCAATTAATCTCTTTGTTCATTTTACACAGTACAATCGATATCTCGCAACAACTTACAAATATTCTTTTCATTTCCTAAAAAGGAAAAGTGTAGAGCTTGCTTTCCTCTACACTTTTAAAATAAAACACACTGTGCAAATTGCATTGGCACTACCATCATAATTATATGCTTATTTCATATATTTTTAAAGACTTTTATTACAAACGTGGCGTTTTTTTGTAATAAAAGTCAAAAAAATGTTACAAATAAAACATCTTCCTATCATATATCTTCAAATCAAAGCTTCACTCATTTTCTTGCAAATTTCTATACTGGTACAATTGATTTTGCGACTTTCTCAACAGTTCTTCAAACGTTTTTCCTTCTACTGGATAGCTAGCTGCTCCAAATAAAAGAGTGACACTGAGTAAATCACCTTCTATTTCACTTTCAATATTTTTCATTAATCGTTTTGTTATTGTTGATGTTTCATGACCATTATCAATTGCTACAATAACGTACTTATTTTCATCCCACTTTGTAACAACATCGCCCTTCCGAATTGTCTTTACAATGGTACTCTCTAATTTTTGTACTAACACTCCCAACTTTTTTTCTTGCAACGTGTCTTTTAATCCTTCCCATTCTTTTACAGAAAGAATGTACACTGTAATATTACGAGAATCTCTTTCAGATAAAGCAGCTACTTTCCCAAAAAAATCAACAACAAAATCATTGCTTGCCATTCCTCCTACTTCCATACCCATACGCTCGTTCGCTCTTTTATCGTACCAATGTCCAAAATAATAACTTAGTATCATTTGCAATATATAAATAATAAAGACGGTATAAAATGATCGTGAATCCAGTTTTGCAATTACATCCTGAAGTGCAATCCATTCTGTAACTGCCACAGTATTGCCAAGCAATAATCCACTAATTTTCCCTTTATGTTTCATACTTTTCCCCCTTTTATACCAATATATGTTTCTATATCAATAATGTTTTTCTACAAAATAAAAAATGTACATATGCAATGTACATTTCTGCTTAAGCTTGTATACCTTTTCTACTCTATTTCATATATATAATATATAACTTTTATAGAAAGGAGTAATCTATATGCTACAAAAAGAGAATCTATCAGATGCTATGCGTTTACTAGCTGGTTTTCTATTATCATTAAAATTATTATTTACCTCTTTCGGGATACACTTTATTACAAACGATCAAATCGACGCTATTGTTAATGTTGTTTCATTTTTATTTATTCTATACTTTGGCTACAAAAATAACTATGTAGGAAAAAAAGGAATGGAGCAAAAGAAAATACTCAAAAAACACAACCTTCACTAAAAAAGGAACCTTTTGTACAGGTTCCTTTTTATCATTGACGCACAACAACTTCATTTGTTTGCAGTGGGCCATATGATATCTCTTTATCTTGAAATGTATATGTAGCCTGAAAGAATGTTTGTTTAAGAGCTTTATCTTTATTAGCTTTTATTTTACAACGTAGTTCCACCTTCTCATTCGGTAACAAATCATCAATTCGCCATCTAACAAGCTGGAATAAAAACTCACTTATCCCCTTATCAACTTTTAAAGAATTAGGAATATAAGCAAAGTAATCTCGAATCATATGACTTACAACAACTCTCGAAATCATTTCTACCCCTTTATTTTCCACTTCAATTCGCATAATAAGTATGTCGTTTACATCGTAGGTCAATTCATACGAAAACTGTTCTGTATACATACTACCAATTTGTAATGTAACGGCTACTTGAGGAAATTCGTTTTCCTTTTTCGATCCGTCAATCCACAATACTGGTTGTAGCGGTATTGAATACTTTCCTGTATCCGAAATTCGTCCCCATATTTTCATAATATATATTCACCTCATTTCAGATGTAACATACACACAATGAATTCCCCAAATTACTAAAGCTTGCTACAAGCAATGTTTAATATTTCTCTTCCTTTTATCCTATTCGACAATATGAAGAAAAAACCATTTTTCATCTATTAACAGAAGGTGTTCTTTATGAAATTTTTTTACAATTTACTTCATTCCCTTCATAGCAATATTCAGTATGGCTTACTCGTTCTCTACTCATACGAAAGAATATTTTGACGTAAGAAAAAGTTTGCCTTATAGTCAAATTTGACTATAATATTCTTTATGGCATATCAGTGCACTTATGGAAAAGAAATTAAAATCAACTATACATTAAAATTTTTTATCCACTGCACTCAAAACTTAATATAGTTTACTTATTTCTAAAGGAGGGTTATATTTGGAAACTCAACCATTAAAAAAAGAAGCCAACAAGACAAAATTTGTTGTTGCTGGTTTACTGCTTGGTATATTAATGGCCGCAATGGATAATACAATCGTTGCAACCGCAATGGCAACAATCGTTGGAGACCTAGGAGGATTTGATAAGTTTGTTTGGGTCACATCAGCTTATATGGTAGCAACAATGGCAGGGATGCCTATCTTCGGGAAACTTTCTGATATGTACGGGCGGAAACGTTTTTATATTGGGGGCCTCATTCTTTTCTTATTCGGTTCTGCTCTTTGCGGAACAGCTTCAAGTATTGAGCAATTAAGTATTTATAGAGCTATTCAAGGGATCGGTGGTGGTGCCCTTATGCCTATCGCCTTCACAATTATGTACGATATCTTCCCACCAGAAAAACGCGGGAAGATGACAGGACTATTCGGTGCTGTTTTCGGGACATCTAGTGTATTCGGTCCTTTATTAGGTGCTTATATTACAGACTATATAAGTTGGCATTGGGTCTTCTATATTAATATTCCATTAGGACTTATCTCCTTTTTCTTCATTACTAAATACTACAGTGAGTCTCTAGAATTTAGAAAACAAAAAATTGATTGGGCTGGTGCTATTACACTTGTCATAAGTATCGTTTGCTTAATGTTCGCATTAGAACTTGGTGGTAAGGAATATGCCTGGAATTCTACTGTAATTATTGGCCTATTTACAACAGTAGTTATTACGCTTATTATTTTCTTCTTTGTAGAACGAAAAGCAACCGAGCCTATTATTTCGTTCCATCTATTTAAAAAACCTTTATTCGCAGCTAGTCAAGGAGTTGCCTTTTTCTATGGTGCCGCTTTTATTATCTGTACAGTTTATATTCCAATCTTCATTCAAGGCGTTCTTGGAGGTTCCGCCTCTAATGCTGGATTAATTTTAACACCAATGATGGTTGGTTCTGTAATTGGAAGTCAAACAGGAGGACAATTAGCTTCTCGAACAAGCTATCGTAACATTATGATGGTATCTGGTGTCTTCTTCGTTCTTGGTATTTATTTATTAAGCACTTTAACAATGGACACACCTCGTTTACTCGTAACACTATTTATGATTCTCGCTGGGCTTGGTGTTGGCTTCTCATTCTCAGTATTAAGTATGTCTTCTATTCACAAGTTGGAAATGCGGGACCGTGGTTCGGCGACATCAACAAACTCATTCTTCCGATCACTCGGTATGACTCTTGGTGTAACGATTTTTGGTACAATTCAAAATCATATTTTTACAGATAAACTAAACTCTGTATTCCCCCCTGAACTAGCAAAATTAGCTCCAAAAGGCGGAGACACAAGTTTCTTATTATCACCAGGCGCTACCGCAAAAATTCCTGCTGAAATATTAGCGGGTATTAAGGAAGCTCTCGCTACATCTATTGCGAACACATTCTTCTGGGCACTCATCCCGGCTGTACTAAGTATTATTTGTATTTTACTTATGGGAAATGAACGCCTCTTTACAGGCCCTAAAAAGAAAGAAAAACAAAAGCAAGTTAGTTAATATAAAAAAGAAGCGGCATATCCCTTTATGAAAAAGGATATGCCGTTTATAATATGTATAAAGTTTTTATATACAGGAGTTGAGACAGCATGAGCATGAAATTAGTCATTCTCGGCTTACTACTCGAAGGAGATAAACATCCATATGAAGTGCAGCATATTATGAAAGAACGACAAATGGATTGTTACATTAAATATGCTAAAGGATCACTTTATTACGCCTTCGAGCAATTAGAAAAGCAAGGGGCAATTCATATTACAAATGTAATTAGAGACACAAATCGACCTGACAAAACGATTTTTCATATAACAGAAGAAGGCAAAAAACTATTCCACACTTTACTATTAAAACAATTCGAAGCCAAAAACCAAATATATAAACCTATTTATTCAGCCTTATCTTTCGCTCACTTTAGCAATGATCACGAATTAGTTCCTATTTTAGAAAAAAAGAAAAACGATACTCTTCAATATTTACATACTATGCAAACGATATATGATTGTAATAAAGGAAAGGTTCCACGTGCACAACTATATATTTTGCAAAGTGTAATTGAGCATATTACAGTTGAATTACAATGGCTAAACACCCTCCTTAAAGATGCTATAGCAGGCCAACTTTCAGAAGTTGCTATAGATGAAGATTGAGCTATGAAAGAAGACATCCCTACTTCTTTCATAGCTCAATTTCTCTTTTCATACTGTAATATTATTAGTTACTCCAGAACATAAAAAGTCAGAATACTAAGAAATAAAAACTTTAGAATTTTCTTATTTTAAAACAGTAGACAAAATTCCAAAAATTATGTTAAAATTTGTTTCAATATCATATCGCTTGTTAAATTCCTTTCAAAAGGAAAATAGGTACACGAAAGTTTCGTTTCGTGTTTAAAAGGGAAGCTTGGTGAAACTCCAACACGGTCCCGCCACTGTAAATGCTGAGATTTCTTTTTGGTGCCACTGTGAAAACGGGAAGGTGAAAGAAATTATATGAAGCATAAGTCAGGAGACCTGCCTGTTTTAACAACACTGATAGATTCACGGATGATGATGAGGTGTTAAAACAAAAAGGAAGGCTTATTTTCTATGTCTTTGTACTTTTTGTTATAGGTATTTCCTAGTAAACGGAAATGCTTACTTTCAATTAGGGAGGAATTTAAAATGGCAATTCAAACAAGTAACTTAGGTTATCCACGTATCGGACTACAACGAGAGTGGAAAAAAACATTGGAAGCTTTTTGGTCCAATAAAATCGATGAAGAACAATTTTTAACAACAATGAAAGAAATTCGCCTTCAACACGTAAAAGTACAGCAAGAAAAAGGGATTGAACTCATTCCAATTGGCGACTTTACATATTATGATCACGTTTTGGATACTGCCTATATGCTAGGATTTATTCCATCACGTTTTTCTGAGTTTACATCTTACCTTGATGTATATTTCGCAATGGCGCGTGGCTCTAAAGATCACGTAGCTTCCGAAATGACAAAATGGTTTAACACAAACTATCACTATATCGTTCCTGAATATGAAGAGGGATTACAAATCTCTTTAAAAGATAATCGTCCACTTCGCTTATACGAAGAGGCAAAACAAGAATTAGGAGTAGATGGAAAGCCTGTTATTTTAGGACCATATACTTTCTTAAAATTAGCTAAAGGTTATACACAAGAACAATTTCCTACCATTTTAAAACAGTTAGTTGCACCTTACGTACAACTGCTTTCAGAACTACATGCAGCTGGTGCACCAGCCATTCAAGTTGATGAACCGATTTTCGCTTCTTTAACTAAAAAAGAAGTTCAACAAGCAAAAGAAATTTATGAAGCTATTCGTAAAGAAGTTCCAAATGCGACTCTTCTTTTACAAACATATTTTGATAGCGTAGAAGAAAACTATGAAGAAATTATTACATTCCCGGTATCCGGTATTGGATTAGATTTCATTCATGGTAAAGAAGGTAATCTAAATGCTATTTCAAAATATGGATTCCCAGCTGATAAAACTTTAGCTGTCGGTTGTATAGATGGCCGTAACATTTGGAGAGCTGACCTTGATGAAGTTCTTGAGTTATTTACAACGTTACAAAAACAAGTCCAAACGAAAGATATCATCGTTCAGCCTTCTTGTAGCTTATTGCATACACCAATCGATAAAACAGAAGAAACTCACTTATCGACTGAGCTGTTTGATGCGTTAGCATTTGCAAATCAAAAATTAGAAGAATTAGTTCTTATTCATTCCGCTCTCACTCAAGGTACAGAAAGCATTAGTAATGAGCTGGAAACATATCGAAACGTACATCATACAATTCGTTCATCTGCTGCACGTAACCGAGAAGATGTCAAAGCAGCACGAACAGCACTAAAAGAAGAAGATTTTTCACGTCCTCTTCCATTTGAAAAACGATACGAATTACAACAAGTTGCTCTAGAGTTACCGCTATTACCAACAACGACTATTGGTAGCTTCCCGCAAACAACTGAAGTTCGTCAAACGCGAAAAGAATGGCGTAACGGTGTTATTTCAAATGAACAATATGAACAATTTATTGAAAAAGAGACAGAAAAATGGATTCGTTACCAAGAAGAAATTGGGCTTGATGTCCTTGTACATGGTGAATTTGAAAGAACTGACATGGTCGAATATTTTGGTGAGCGCCTTGCTGGTTTCTCATTCACTAAAAACGGTTGGGTACAATCATACGGTTCCCGCTGCGTAAAACCACCTGTTATTTATGGTGATGTAGCCTTTATTAACGGCATGACTATTAAGGAAACAGTTTATGCGCAAAGCTTAACAGAGAAAGTTGTAAAAGGAATGTTAACCGGACCTGTTACAATTTTAAATTGGTCCTTCGTTCGAAATGATATTCCAAGAAAAGAAGTTTCGTATCAAATTGCACTAGCTCTTCGTCACGAAATTGAACTACTTGAATCTTCCGGAATTAGAGTAATCCAAGTCGATGAGCCCGCACTTCGTGAAGGAATGCCACTAAAAGAAAAAGATTGGGATGCTTATATTACATGGGCAGTACAATCCTTCCTTTTAGCAACTTCTTCTGTAGCAAATGAAACACAAATTCATACTCATATGTGTTACAGTAACTTCGAAGATATTGTTGACGCGATTCGCGCATTAGATGCAGATGTAATTTCTATCGAAACATCAAGAAGTCACGGAGAATTTATTGATACATTAAAACATACAACATATGAAAAAGGCATCGGCCTAGGTGTATATGATATTCATAGCCCACGTGTACCGAGTAAAGATGAAATGTATAAAATCGTAGAACAATCTTTAGAAGTATGTGATCCTAAATATTTCTGGATTAATCCTGATTGTGGTTTAAAAACGAGAAGAACAGAAGAAGTTATTCCAGCTTTAGAACATATGGTGCAAGCAGCGAAAGATGCTCGTTCCCTTTTAAAAACAAACGCATAACAAAAATGGGTTATCCTTTTCTCAGGATAACCCATTTTTTATTCTTTACTTTCAAAAAAGAATTCATATTGTATTTTATATAATTCATCATCCGTTGGCTCTTCAAGAGGAATTGCTTGTAATACAACTGTATACTCACCATTTGGAATAGGTATTTGAAATTTATTAGAAAGAATACTCGTTATAACGATACTTTCATTTTCAACTGTAAAAGGAACCGTAATCGTTCTAACTACTTCTTCTTTTTCAATATGTTTCCCTGGGGTCACTTTCACTTCACAAGTATAATCAGAAAGTGCTTCAAAAATAACAGTTCCATCTGCCTTAGCATAACCTCTTTCAAAATCTTCATCAGTCCAATCTACATAAGGCTGCTCACCGTCATAGTTCATCAACATTAATTGCGAATAAGAAATCGTTAACTCCATAGTTCCCCTTCTCCTTCATTATGAAATATACAACTACTACTTCACTTCAAATTTTACTCGCGTACCATCTGGGTATTTATCTAACTTATTCCCTACCCAAGAACCTGCTCCGCGGTTATCCGCCGGACTTATATATTCAATATGTGCTCCTTTTCCGCCTTCCTTGCACATCGCCATTGGCCATTCATCACGATCATACCCTTTTTTTGATGGATATGGTGCTAACGACAATTTCCTTCTATCTGCAGCACCACCACGATCGATTGTACAAACTTCTGAATGCCCTTCTTTTATAGCATCCGTAATATGTTTTCCTGTCTCTGGATAACGTTCTTTCGGAAATTCTAACACTTGATCATACGTATTCGTTTTCTTTACACTTGTTTCCTCTGGCACAAGTACTTCATAAACTGCTACTAAAATAGACAGAATTGCGATAATTGAAATGATAATACCTTTTAATTGCTTCATGTATACCTCCATGTTTCTACCAGTTTCTTTTCCTCCGTTATTATAACAAACTTCTCCTGTATATGTTTTCAGACATTATTTTAGTTATTCCTTGCCATTCCGCCAAAAATTTTCATTTTTTCACTAATGCTGTAGAAAACTAATAGCCTTCCGACATTCTTTTTCAAAGGAAGTCCTCATAAAAGATTGAAATGATATATACGATACTTTTTGGGGAGGAAATATGATGGAAGCTACCTATAAAACGAAAGATGTCACGAATAAAACAGGCATCCCAAAACATATAGTTCGCAAATATAGCCAACTGTTAGAGGAACATGGTTATATGATTTCCAAAACAGCTGATGCTCGTATTTATAAACTTGATGATTTAAAATTATTGAAATCTATACACGAAAGAGCTGCTACATTACAAGAAGATATTTCAGAAACGATACCGATTATTTTAAAAGAAAAAGAGGCCCCACCTGTACCAGTTATACAAGATAAGCAAGAGATACAAACGAAAGAAAAAGAAGATGGGCGTAACTTTGAGGAGTTCATGTTAAAACTTGAAATGCTAGCTCAATTAAATGAGGCAATTATTCATCAAAATTCTACTTTAATTACACAAAATCGTTTAAAGGATGAGAAACTAGACGAATTGATGCAACAAGTTTATGTAAAAGAAGGCTCTCAAGAAAAAATGCTTCAAGAGTTAGTCGATCACGCCGCTCAAACAGATGCACTGCAAAAAGAAAAGATGGACTTATTAATGAATCATATGTATAAACGAGAATCCAAACAGGAAGAAAAAATGAATAAACTTGTTAGTCAAATTTATAATAAAGACAGTAACCGTGATGCACAGCTTATGCAAGTTATTCGAGAAATTCAAGAAACAAAAAGAATGGTTGCTGCCTCAAAAGAGCAAAGCTTCTTTCAATCATTTAAAAGTTTATTTAGCCGAGCAAAACAAGAAAAAACAAATGAATAAACAATATAAAATAAAAAGTTACCTTTCATCGGTAACTTTTATTCTTTATTTTGTACAGCTGGTAATATAATAATTGCTTCAGTGCCTTTTCCACTTTCACTCTTATATTCCAATGTACCATTATGCGCTTGTAAAATACTAAATGTTACCATAAGTCCTAATCCTGTCCCTTTTTCTTTTAAAGAATAATATGGTTGCCCAAGCCTTGCTAACTGTTCTTTCGTCATACCAACACCACTATCTTTAACTCTTATTATGATTGTTTCATCTTTTTGAATAGCTGTTACTTTTAAATATCCTTTATTTCCTTGAATTGCTTCAATACCATTTTTAACAACATTCATAATAGCTTGCTTCAATTTTGTCTTATCACCAATCGTATAAAGACTTTCTGAAATTTCAACTTGTAAATATACACCTTGCATCGCTGCAAATGACGACATAAGAGTGGTCATTTCTATTAATTGGGCTGATAAACAAATGTGTTCTTTTTTCTCAATTTGCGGCCTTGCTAAATTTAAGTAATCTGAAATAATTTGTTCCGCCCGATCCAATTCAGCTAATACGAGACGCATATAATCCTTATTCTTCACATCTTCCGTACTTTCTAGCAATTGGATAAATCCACGAACAACAGTTAGTGGATTTCGAACTTCATGTGCCACACTTGCTGCTAACTCACTTACAATATTAAGCTTTTCTGATTTTTGCATCTCTGTACGTAGCAATGCATTTTCATTTAAATATTCAGTTAAATACACCTGGAATACCATTGTCATGACCATGATAAGCGAGGCAAATATAAATCCGCTATATATTTGCGAAATATACGGTGTAAATCCTGTTTCCAAAAGAACATTAATCATGCCTAATACTAAAGAAACAAGCACATAAAATGATGAAATCATAAATGCTAAAATTAATTTCTTATCCCTTGAAAAAAGAGACCATTTCTTTGATAAAAATAGCGGAACTATCAATAAAAATATTACTTCTAAAACTGGAAGAAAGCTCATTCCCTTTAGTAACCATTCGTATGCAACAAAAATAACTGCTGGGATTAAACCAACAATCCCACCATATAAAAAACCACTGACAATTGGAATGGGGTGAAAGTTATACCCACACACATTGCCAAAACAAATAGAGTATGTCATGGAGAGAACGAGCGTAACGCTAGATAAAAACATAATAAAGTAACGATTTGGCTTCGGAGGCATTTCTTGATAGCGATTTAAACGAATCGCTTCATATAAAAATAGTGGCAAAATTATGATGGCAATTTGAATCAATAAATCACGGATAAGCTCCATAACCTCTCATCCCCTATATGTATTTTGATATGATTATATCATTTTATATGTGTATTTGTTTTAAAATTTTGATTTTTCTTAACATATTTGTTAATTCTTTGTTAACAACTCATAATAATTGTTACAGATTTTCGAAATGATTGTAAACCCTGTACCAAATTTCTTTCGTGCAGTATACAATGAATACGGATTACAAAGAAAATATAAAAATACTTTTTAGACGGACAACTATAGCAAAATACAGCATATAATCCATACTATCTATGTTTACAAATAAGTGATCATTACTTTAGTAGGAGGAAGATAAATATGGCGGGTACTACGCTTGTTTTAAAAGAAGAAAATTTGGTTGTTCTAGAAAATGTTGAAAAATCAGTATATGAAGAGTTACAGCATAAAGCGGGAGAAGAAAACTGCACATGTGCTGTGAACGAATCAGTTGTTCACCTTGGCAAGGTATCCTCTGTACTCTGGAATGAAGATGAAATAGATTGGGAATACGGATATTAAAAAGTCGCTTATAGCGGCTTTTTTTCTCTTTTCTCTCTCTTTCTAAATAACATATACAAAGCGTAATCATAGAAAATATGATAAAATGAACTTAATTTTCAAACGGAAGAAAGGGAGATACAATGGAACAATTCATTAACCCTAGAGTGAAGGATATCCAAATTTCTGGAATCCGTCAATTCTCTAACATGATTCAAAACTATGATAATTTGATTTCTTTAACAATTGGACAACCCGATTTCCCTACACCTTCTCTCGTGAAAGAAGCGGCAAAACGGGCGATTACAGAAAACTATACAAGCTATACACATAACGCTGGTTTACTAGAATTACGTAAGGCAGCTTGTAACTTCGTAAAAGATAACTACGATTTACATTACTCACCTGAAAACGAAACCATCGTTACAATCGGTGCTAGCGAAGCAATTGATGTTGCATTCCGAACGATTTTAGAGCCAGGAACAGAAGTAATTTTACCTGCTCCTATTTATCCAGGTTACGAACCCATTATTCGATTATGCGGTGCAACGCCTATTTTTGTAGATGTTCGTGAAACTGGATTTCGTTTAACAGCTGAAGCGCTTAAAAATGCTATTACAGAAAAAACAAGATGTATCGTACTACCGTATCCTTCTAATCCAACTGGTGTAACTTTATCCACAGAAGAATTAAAAGATATTGTAGATGTTTTAAAAGATAAAAATATTTTCGTCCTTTCAGATGAAATTTATAGCGAGCTTGTATATGAACAAAAGCATACATCTATCGCACATTTCCCAGAAATGCGTGAAAAGACAATTGTCATTAACGGTTTATCTAAATCACATTCTATGACTGGCTGGCGTGTTGGACTTTTATTTGCACCAAGCTATTTAGCAGGACACATATTAAAAGTTCATCAATACAATGTAACGTGTGCTACTTCAATCGCTCAATACGCTGCAATTGAAGCATTAACAGCAGCTAAAGACGCACCAAAAATGATGCGCCACCAATATAAAAAACGCCGTGATTACGTATATAATAGACTCACTCAAATGGGATTAACAGTTGAAAAGCCAACAGGTGCATTTTACTTATTCCCATATGTTGGTCATTTGACATCTTCATCATTTGATTTTGCACTTGATCTTGTCAAAGAAGCGGGACTAGCTGTAGTTCCTGGAACAGCATTCTCTGAATACGGTGAAGGCTACCTTCGCTTGTCCTATGCGTATAGTATCGAAACTTTAAAAGAAGGCTGCGACCGATTAGAAGCCTTTCTAAAGAAAAAAGCTAAGAGTTAAACTCTTAGCTTTTTTATGCATAATGATCACAAGTTTGACGTTTTAGTAATTTATGAGGAATAATGATACACTTTGCAGTGGATTCTGCATTCTCTACTTTATCAACTAAAGCTTTTGCTGCCTCATATCCTAGCTGATAAATATTCACATCAACTGTCGAAAGTGGAGGGCTCGCAATTTCTGATAATAAAGCATTATTAAAGCTTACAATAGAAACATCTTTCGGTACAACGAATCCTTTTTTAGAAAGAGCACTTAACACACCAAGTCCAATTAAGTCATCCGTTGCCATAATTGCCGTTGGCGGTTGCTGCAGTCCCATTAATTCCTCAACAGCTTGTTGACCACTTTCCCTCGAAAAATCAAAATGTAAAATATATTCTTTTGGTAATACAATGTCTGCTAATTTCAAGGCATCACTCATACCAGCTAAACGATCTCTCGTTACAAGTAAATCTGATCCACCACCAATGAACGCGATTTGCTTATGCCCTAATGAAATTAAATATTCTGCCACTTCTCTTGCAGCTGTATAATTGTCATTATCTACATATGTAATTTCATCTTTTCGATCATATGGTTTTCCTATTAAAACAAACGGGAAATTTTGTTCATGTAAATATTGAATAATCCGATCATTCTCCCTTGAATATAAAAGAATAATGCCACCAATTTGGCGTCCCTGTACCATCTTTACGACACCATTAAAAATTTCTTCTTCCGTTTCACCTGTCGACATGTAAAGCGCATAACCTTCTACGTGTGCAAATGAACTAATCCCTCTTATAACTTCTGGGAAAAATGGATTTTGAAAAGCTTTACTTGCAGAACTTGGCATAACAAGACCAAGTGTTTTCGTCGTTTGGTTCGCAAGATTTCTCGCATTTAAATTGGGATGATACCCTAATTCACTCATCACTTTCCTAACACGGCGCTTTGTCTTTTCACTTATACTTGGATTATCAGCAATTACACGAGAAACTGTTGATGGTGCAACATTCGCTTGCTTCGCCACATCTTTAATTGTAACTGTCATAAAAATCCCCCTCCTCTCATTTCTCTGTCATTTTTCATATATTTTATCTCGCATTCATTGCAAGTCATAAACTTTCATTTCTTATATCTTGCAAAACTAATCCTATTCTCCCTCTTCATGTATTGTAAGGGATATAGCTATTTTTTCCTATACTATAATATACTATTTATTTCACTTCTTTTCACATGTGATGTCAAATCTCTTTTCATCTCCCTATAAAGTTATTTATAGGGAGATGAAAAGAAAAATGGGACGTAATGTCCCATTTTTCATCCTTTTGTACCTCCAGCTGTTAAACCGGAAACAAAATATTTTTGTAGTGATAGGAATAAAATTGAAATCGGGATCGCAATTAACACTGAACCCGCTGCAAACGTTGTAAATTCATTACCGAATTTTTTCGCAACCATTTCATATAATCCAACTGCTAAAGTATAATTTTCTGGTGTTCGCAAAATAATACTCGCTAAAATGAAATCTGTAAATGGACCAATGAAAGTAAATAATGCTACAACCGCTACGATTGGCTTTGCAAGTGGCATAATGATTTGCCAGAAAATACGGAAATGCCCTGCTCCATCCATTCGAGCTGATTCATCCAACTCTTTCGGAATCGTATCAAAATACCCTTTCATAAGCCATGTATTCATCGGAATTGCTCCGCCCACATAAATTAAAATTAATGCAAGGTGTGTATCAAGTAATCCTGTTAACTGAGCTAATATATATAGTGCGATTAACGCTGCAAAATTCGGGATCATTTGCAGAATTAAAAATGTTAATAAACCATTCTTTCTTCCAACAAAACGATATCTCGAAAATGCATAAGCAGTAAAACTAATGGCTAGTACAGAGAAAATCATCGTCATTACGCTAACTTTCAAAGTATTTTTATACCAAAGTAAGTAATTACTTGAATCGAGATCAAGTAGCTTGCGATAATGATCTAATGTGGCATTTTTCGGAATAATACTTGACCCAGATAAACTATCACCTGGATTAAACGATGAGCCAATTATCCATAGTAATGGATAGAAAACAATCGCACACATTATGAAGATAACTAAATAACTTAATGAAAGACGTAGCATCTTTTGTCGTTTAATATTCATTTACATCATATCCTCTTCTTGGAATGATTTTGTTCTCTTAAATTGCCATAACGCAACTGTAATAACGATTAACGATAAAATCATTGTAAGAGCTGCTGCTTTGCCGTATTGAGCCGAAGTCATCGTTAACTTATAGATCCATGAAATTAAAATATCCGTTCCACCTGCATTTTGTCCAGACACAGCAGGTCCCCCGTTATTAAATAGATAAATAATACTAAAATTATTAAAGTTAAATGTATATTGCGTAATTAATATTGGCGCTGTTGCATATAACACAAGTGGCAATGTAATTTTGCGGAACTGTTGCCAAGCAGTTGCTCCATCTACTGTAGCCGCTTCATATAATTCTCCTGGAATCGATTGTAGTATACCTGTTGTCATCGCAAAGACGAACGGGAAACCAAGCCACGTTTGAATCATAATTAAAGCAATCTTTGACCAAAACGGGTCTGTCATCCAAGCAATCTTTTCAATCCCGAATAAAGCTAATACTTGGTTATTAATTGCTCCAAATGTTTCATTAAACATACCAGCAAATACAAGAATAGATACGAATGCTGGAACAGCCCACGGTAAAATAAAGATTGTTCGAATAATTGCCTTACCTTTAATACCAGGCTGATTTACGATAATCGCTAAAAAAATACCAAGTGCAACTTGTAATGTTGTTGCAACGAATGTCCAAATGACAGTCCAAGAAAATACACTTAAAAATGTATCTCTCCACATCGGTAATGTGAAAATATCAATAAAGTTTTTAAAGCCCACCCAATCTACTAATTTAGCTGGAGGAGAATGATATAAATCATAGTTTGTAAATCCAATTAAAATTACGAAGATGATTGGAAATACGACAACAAAGATAAGTAGTAGAAAACCTGGTGAAACCATTAAATAAGGAAAGCCTTGATCTAACAAATTACGGTATTGCTCTTTTACAGAATTTAACGGTGTTCCAATATCACGTTTCTTCCCATTTTGATATGCATCATATAAGTTAAATGCATATATGCCAAGCCCAAAAGCGATAACGATAAGTGCCAAGATCCCTTCTACTAATAGAAAGACGGAATGGTCACGTGGAACTTCTGTACCGAGCGTTACAATGCCCCATAATCCCATATTTAATAAATCAGCAAAGGCTACAATAAATGAACCTGTTAATACTAGAAAAATAAGACCTTTTACAAATTGTTTATTATACATTTGGCCCACGCCTGGAATGATTGATAACATGGTTGCCACTTTCCTATGCTTTGAATCATTTAACCCCTTTGCAGGTTCCATAGATGTTTGCATGTTCCTTCCCCCTTTTTTCTTCCTACATGGAAGGGAGAGAATTCGTGCCCCTCATATTAGAGGCACGAATTTCACCTTATTTTTTCTTACTATGATTTGCCTCAATATTACCTTTAATTTGTTTCACTGCACTATCAAGTGCGGATTTTGGTGCTTCTTTATCTGATACAACTAATTGAAGCGCATCTCCAGCTGGTTTCCAAACTTCTTGCATTTCTGGAATATTTGGCATTGGAATTCCATTTTCAGATTGTGTCGCAACCGCTTTTGCAGCCTCATTTTCTTTAATGATTGGATCTTCCATTACTGATTTTACTGGTGGAATTTCTTTCGTTTTCTCAAAGCGAATTTTAGCATTTTCTTCATTTGTAACCCACTCAGTAAATTTTGTAGCTAAATCATTTTGTTTAGAGAAGCTTGTTACATGCCATCCTTTTACGCCAACGAACGTTTTCATCGGTTGACCATTTGGTAATTTCGGCATTGGAGCAACACCATAGTCTATTCCAGCCTTTTCCATCGCTTGGAATGCCCATGGACCATTCATAATAGATGCTGCTTTTCCTTCATTAAATAATCCATCTGCAGCTGAACCTCCAGATTCACCGATAATACCTTTCGGGAATAACTTTTCTTTATACCATTTTTGAATATATTCAGCACCTTGTACCGCACCGCTATTATTTAATCCAATATCATTTGCATTTGGCTTTCCATCTTTTTCACCAAATACATAACCACCCATACCTGCCATAAATGCATTAGCAAAGTAGAAGTTATCTCCTAGTGCTAAAAATCCGTATTTTCCATCTTTCGTAAAGTCTTTTGAGAAGTTAAACAGTTCATCCATCGTTTCCGGCGCTTTTTGCATCATTTTTTTATTATAAATAAAGATTGGTGTTTCAATCGCTTTTGGTAAACCATATATTTTTCCGTTATATGTTTGTGCTTCTATTGATAAATCTGTAAATTTACTTTTTACTGTATCATCTACTTTCACTTCTGAAAGTAGCCCTTCTGTTACCGCATTACCAATATGATCATGTGGCAATGTTACAACATCTGGCCCTGTGCCAGCTGGACCGTCGAGACGAAGTTTTTCTATTTGTTTCGTCATCTGAACCTCTTCAACTTTTACTTTCACATTATATTTCTTTTCAAAACTTTTCACCGCTGGCTCTAGACCCACACCTTTTTTCTCATCTTCCCAAACAAGAAGATCATAGTCTTTTTTCGCTTTACTTTCCTCTTTTTTCCCTGAATCTTTCGGTCCACATGCAGATAACATACCAATAGATAATGCTGAAACCGTTAATAATGATAATGCTTTCTTCATCCCAAAAACCTCCCTAAATTGTCTATGTACCTCAGTAACTGAAAACGTTTGCATTTAATAGTTTAATTGAAGCGCAAACAATATCTCAAGTCTATGAAAACGTTTGCGCTATTTGTCTATCATTATACATTCTTTTATTCATTTTGCAAATATTAATTTAAAAATTATGTCATTATACTCTTTATACATTGACTTTATATGAAATGAATACTACTCTTATAAGCAATATTAAAGCTACGAGAAAGGCAATCGTTTGCAATATAGGCTTTATTATTACACTTAAGGGAATACTATGTATAGAGATATTGAAGGGGGATTTTCTATATGTTTAAAGAAGCCATTTATCATAGGCCGAAAGATAATTATGCATACGCTTATGATGAACAAACAATTCACATCCGAGTACGTACTAAGAGAGATGATATTCAAAGCGCCGATCTTATTTACGGTGATCCTTACGAATGGAAAGACGGGAAATGGATATCAGCAAGTACACCCATGAAAAAAACGGGTTCTACTGCATTATTTGATTATTGGTCCATTTCAATCGAACCAAAATTTAAGCGCTTACGTTATGGGTTTGAATTAAAATCTGAAACAGACACTCTTATTTATGCAGAGCGAGGATTCTTTTCTAGCATTCCAAATGATGATGTTGGTAACTTTTTCTGTTTTCCATTTATTCATGCAGATGATGTATTCAAAGCACCATCTTGGATTAAAGACACCATTTGGTATCAGATTTTCCCTGAGCGATTCGCTAATGGCGATAGTACGCTGAATCCAGAAAACACCCTTCCTTGGGGAAGTGCGAATCCAACTCCAACTAATTTTTTCGGCGGAGATTTTTCTGGTGTTATTCAAAACCTTGATTACCTTGTTAAGCTTGGCATTTCCGGAATATATTTCACACCTATTTTCAAAGCTCATTCAAACCATAAATATGACACAATTGACTATATGGAAATTGACCCACAATTTGGGACGAAAGAAACTTTTAAAGAGCTCGTTGAAGAATGTCATAAGCACGGTATAAAAGTAATGCTCGATGCTGTGTTTAATCATAGTGGATACTTTTTCGAGAAATTTCAAGACGTACTAGAGAATGGTGAGAAGTCCGCATATAAAGAGTGGTTCCACATTCATGAATTTCCGATTATAACCGAACCACTTCCAAATTATGATACTTTCGCCTTTACACCGTATATGCCTAAATTAAATACAGCTCATCCAGATGTAAAAGAATACTTACTTGAAGTAGGACGTTATTGGGTACGAGAATTCAATATAGATGGCTGGCGCCTTGATGTCGCCAATGAAGTCGATCACAACTTTTGGAGAGAATTCCGAACTGAAATAAAGACACTAAATCCTGAAGTATATATTTTGGGAGAAATTTGGCACGATGCCCTTCCGTGGCTACAAGGCGATCAATTTGATGCTGTCATGAGCTATCCTGTTACAAACGCTCTACTTTCTTACTTTGCTAACGATTCCATTAAAGCAAGTGAATTTATGAAGCAAATTACAGAATCTCTACATTCCTACTCTATGAATGTAAATGAAGCAGCCTTTCATTTATTAGATAGCCATGATACTCCAAGAATTTTAACAACATGCAATGGAGATAAAAATAAGTTGAAATTGCTCTATGTATTCCATCTTTCTTTCATCGGCTCTCCATGTATTTATTACGGAGATGAAATCGGCATGGATGGTGGTATGGACCCCGATTGCCGTAAATGTATGATTTGGGATACTAAAGAACAAGATCATGCATTATTTACACATATACAAACATTGATTTCATTACGAAAACAACATGCAGCTTTTGGAGGACATGGTACTTTTCAATTCATCGAAGCAAATGATGAACATAATTATATTTCTTATACGAAAACATATGAGGATGAAACTATCTTTTTCGTTTTAAACCCTACTAATAGTGAAGTTACAGTTTCACTCCCTCTTCATGTTACTGGTAAGAAAATAATTAACATTTATACAAATGAAGAATTTTCAGCAGAAGCAAGTGTATTACAAGTTATACTTCCTCCATATGGATTCTCCATATTAAAATGGTAACCCAAAAAATCCTTATGCCAAGGTGGCATAAGGATTTTTCTTATTTCAATTTGAATACCATCGCTTCATACGGACGTAATGTAATGTTATCTATCGATCCAATTTCTACATCGTAATTGTGTATGAATAATTCTGATTCACTATAACTAATATCCTCAGGCATTTCAAATACACTTTCATCCGCAGTAAAGTTTGCAATGACAAGTAGTTTTTCATCTCCATATGTTCTTACATAAGCAAAAATAGAAGGGTCATTATTTAATATTAAATCATATGATCCATACACAACTATTTCATTATTTTTGCGTAGTTCAATTAATTTCTTATAGTAATAAAAAATTGAACCTTCATCTTGGATTGCTTGTTTCACATTAATCTCTTTATAGTTAGGATTTACAGTAATCCAAGGTTCACCTTTTGTAAATCCAGCGTGATTCTGATCATTCCACTGCATCGGAGTTCTAGCATTATCACGACCCTTTATATAAATAGATTCCATTACTTTTTCTATATCTTCACCATGGTCTATCACTTTTTCTTTATACATATTTAACGTTTCAATATCTCGATATTCATCAATCGACTCAAATCGGACGTTCGTCATTCCGATTTCCTCTCCTTGATAAATATATGGCGTTCCTTTCATCATATGAAGAACTGTCGCTAACATTTTTGCTGATTCAATGCGATACATTCCATCATTACCAAAACGAGATACAACGCGAGGCTGATCATGATTATTCCAATAAAGGCTATTCCATCCGGTATGCTCTAATGCTTTTTGCCACTTTGTTAAATTCTCTTTTAAAGTAAGAAGTGAGCATGGTTTTACATCCCACTTTCCACCTTCTCCTGAATCTAAATCCATATGTTCAAATTGGAATACCATTTGCAATTCTTTTCGTTCTTCTCCAGTATACAATTTGGCTTCTTCTGTCGTTACACCAGGCATTTCACCAACCGTCATAATATCATAATGCGATAATACTTCCTCATTCATTTCATGTAAATATTTATGAATGTTTGGACCGTTCATAAAATGCTTATGACCTGAAACATACCCCTCTTCTTCTGTTTCAACAGCTGGTAATCCCTCTTCTTTAGAAATAAAATTAATAACATCCATACGGAAGCCATCAATTCCTTTTTCTAACCAAAACTTCATCATTTCATAAACATCTTGTCTTACCTTTTCATTATCCCAATTTAAATCTGGCTGTTTTTTAGAAAACAGATGTAAATAATATTCATCTGTCATTTCATCATACTGCCATGCTGATCCACTAAACGCTGCTCCCCAGTTGTTCGGTTCTTTCCCTTCTTTTCCAGGGCGCCATATATAGTAATCTCTATATTTATTATCTTTTGATTTACGTGATTCAATAAACCAATTATGTTCATCCGAAGTATGATTAACAACTAAGTCCATCATAAGTTTCATATTACGTTCATGCATTTCATGTAATAGCTCATCCCAATCTTCCATTGTTCCGAACTCGTTCATAATTTTACAATAATCGCTTATATCATAACCATTATCATCATTTGGAGATTCATAGACTGGTGATAACCAAATCACATCAATCCCTAACTCTTTTAAGTAATCTAGCTTTGAAATAATCCCTTGAAGATCTCCTATACCATCACCATTACTATCCATAAAGCTACGAGGATAAATTTGATATACTACACTTTCTTTCCACCATTGTTTTTCCATTATGCTACCCCATTTCATTCATCATTCATTTTTCTCTTTTTTAAGGCGCAAACGTTTTCATTAATGAATGATAACAGATTCTATCTCAATTTAAAATAGCGCTTACAATTTTTATTGTTCTTTTTCTAAGAAAACATATGAAAACCACTAATAAATCTCCAATAAATGAAAACGTTTTATTTTTTTATTTATTTTTTGAATCTATTCGTTTATAATGAACTCAAAGAAAACGTTTGCATAATTATTTCTAGGGGGAAATACCATGGCAGAACTTAAATTAGAAAACATTTATAAAATATATGATAATAACGTAACAGCTGTAACTGATTTTAATTTACACATTCAAGATAAAGAATTTATTGTATTTGTCGGTCCTTCTGGATGCGGAAAATCTACAACATTACGAATGGTAGCTGGACTTGAAGATATTTCAAAAGGCGAGTTTTCAATTGATGGTAAACTAATGAATGATGTTCCTCCAAAAGATCGAGATATCGCTATGGTATTCCAAAACTACGCTCTTTATCCACATATGAGTGTATATGATAATATGGCATTTGGATTAAAACTTCGAAAAATACCAAAAGATGAAATCGATCGTCGTGTGAAAGATGCAGCAAAAATTTTAGGACTTGAACAATATTTAGATAGAAAACCGAAAGCATTATCAGGTGGACAGCGCCAACGTGTTGCGTTAGGTAGAGCAATCGTTCGAGATGCAAAAGTTTTCTTAATGGATGAACCATTATCAAACTTAGATGCTAAACTCCGTGTTGCAATGCGCTCAGAAATTTCTAAGCTACATCATCGTCTTGGAACAACAACAATTTATGTAACACATGATCAAACAGAAGCAATGACTATGGCTTCGCGTCTTGTCGTTATGAAGGATGGAAAAATCCAACAAATTGGAACTCCAAAAGAAGTATATGAAACACCAGAAAACATTTTCGTGGGTGGATTTATCGGCTCACCAGCTATGAACTTCTTCCGTGGTAAATTGACTGAAACCGATTTCGTTATAGACAATACTATAAAAATTAAAGTATCTGAAGGAAAAATGAAGATGCTACGTGAACAAGGCTATGTAAATAAGGAAATTGTTTTAGGTATTCGTCCAGAGGACATTCATGATGAACTACTATTTTTAGAAGCTTCACAATCTACTGCCTTCACAACAAAAATTGAAGTCGCTGAGTTATTAGGTGCTGAATCCATTTTATATATGAAACTTGGGAATCAAGATTTTGCGGCACGTGTAGATGCAAGACATACGTTTTCACCTGGTGACCAAATTAAATTAGCATTTGATATGAATAAAGCGCATTTCTTTGATAACCAAACTGAACAACGTATTCGCTAAAAAATTTATCTTTACTATACACATATAAAAAACCGTCCACATATATTGAGGGCGGTTTTCATTATTATACTAGGGCTTCTACTGTATGAAATGATTGTCCTTTCGTGCCAATAATACCGAAAATCGGTAAATCACTAAGCACCACTTCTTCTTGCTGTTTCATAAAAGATGACGTTAATTGTTTTATCTCTATCCAAACGTCATTAATACAAAGTACATTGGAATCGTTCTCTTGTTGGCGAGAAAAAATAGAATCTATTTTATATAAACCAGCATTTTGAAAAAGCATGTCAATGCGACTGAATGCATTCAAAGTAATGCTAATAACGCGTTGCCAATCTCCTTGCTTTTCCATATCATAGAATACAAAAAGGGCTTCTCCGCCTAGATTCGTAATTTCCTCCACTGTTGCTTGTCCACTCTCTTGATCAATGTCCGTCACAATAACTTTTGCGCCTTGTTTAGCCAACAAAAGAGCTGTATTACGTCCAATACCGATGCCACCGCCAGTTACGATAGCAACTTTTCCTGCAAGCTTCATTTTCATTACCCCTTCTATAAGTCTTACCGTCATTCAGTATACTCCTTTATAAGATTAATCTGCAAGCAAGAAAAATTGCTATTCAATTTGTAAACGTTTACTTTTTATCCTTCTTTTTTCTTATTATTACGCTGATCGAAAACTAGACCGGTAAAAATGAGAATACCCCAAAAAATTATGCTACCTCCTGTCATTTTAACTTCCCCCTTATTATATAAAATGAAATTTTACTCAGCCCCAATATGGCGGAATAAAGATATTATTTTTAATCATTATATCATTTTCTTAATTTTCAATCTATTATAAATGAAAATAACACATTTTGGCTTTCCCTTACTGTAAACATTCCCCATATACTTATAAAATCAAAAAGACCCTTTTATATATAAAAAGGTCTTTTTTTCATTATACAAGACTTATTACTTTCGTTTTTGTAATTAAATCCTGAAAACCACAATTATCTTTGCGGAACAACATCATATATACATTACATATTAATGGAATTCCTAATAGCAATACGTTCGGTAATAACACTACAAAAAATCTTATAATTAATGTTTGCAACGTTAGCTTTTCACTCTTCAATGAAATTAATTTTATTCTCGTTATCTTTTTTCCAAGTGTAACACCGTTCCAAAGAAAGGGTAATACAATAAAATATATCGCCATTAATATGAAAACTACTGCGAAATCATATCTAAAATCACCTAAGCTTATATTAAAGCGCTTAAACATAGCACTATAGTTTCCGGTCATAATAGCTACTACTGCACCATACATAACCGAGATTAAAAACATGTCAATTAGGGAAGCACCTATGCGATTCATTACAAGCGCTGGACGATGCATCTTTAACTTCATTTTATGTCGACTCCTTCATATCCTTCTTTACCCGTCTCATCGTACCACTTCTAAAAAACATTGTAAACTAGCGTTTCTCTTACTTTTCTTGTACAATTTGTTACAATAGCATTATAAAGGAGGTTCCCATATTGAAAAAATGGATAATCCTATTCGTCGCCTTCCTATTAACTGGTTGTGCAGGAAACACAAGTCACTTAACTTATACGGTTAACGATGAATACGAACTCATACGTACTTCTGGAAATGCATTTGAACTTTTCCCCTCGCAAGATGCTGTATATGCCACACAATACATCCCTGCAAAAATTACAGACATTGCTTGGGATGATAAATACATTATTGCAAAACAAACTGAGGAAAAATCAGATCCAAATAACCCTGACGCAGCAATTGCAAATAAAAAAAGTGAACATTATTGGATTATTGATGTAAAGCACAATAAACGTTTCGGTCCCTACAATGAAAAGCAATTTAATGAACAAAAAGATGCGTTTAAAATTAAGGTGCCTTTTCAAAATGTAGATTCATACATAAAAGAAATAAAAAAACAGTCAGCATAATATTTGTATGCTGACTGTTTTGTCTTACATTATTTTAGTGAGATGTTAAACGTTTGTGGCTCTTTTACAACATCTTGTGTTTCTGAATCTCCTGCAAGTAAATCATCAGTTGTAAACTGAATATCCTTTACCTTGTCTTTTCCATCGTCAAGTATTAAACCAATAATACCATCTCTTATTTCACCAGGCTTATAGTCTTCTCTTGATACATTTTTTGTACCAACTAACGTATCTTCGTCATATAAAAAGTTTTGAGTGGCTACTTTAAAATGTTGCTTACCATTAATCATAACATCATTCATAGAGAAAAATTGCATATTTTTATTTCCGCTATTCTCCACTTTATATGTAATCTCAACGTAACGAATTGTATTACTAATCTCTGTTCCACTTAGCGATGCATATAATTCTGCATCTTCTTGGCTTACTTTATCCCCTAATCTACGTTTTACTTCTTCAGGAGTTAGTGCCGTGTATACTTTCAATGTATTTTTTGCCTTTTCACTCATTTGTGATAAAGAGATTACTTTCACATCTTGTACGTGAATTTTCATTGGCGCTACTTCAAATGTTTGATTCACAGAATGCATCTGCTCTAACTTGAAAGTACCCCATCCTGTTTCTTTCACTTTTTGTCCTACTTTTTTCAGCTCACGCCCACCATATTCTTTCGTTTCAGGAATAGATTCTTTCTTCTTCGGTTCAGCTTTCTTTTCTTCTTGATGGAAGCAACCACTTAACATAAGAAGAAAACTACATAAAACAAAAATACTTTTCCATGCTTTCATCATTTCATTTCTCCTAACGCTATCATTCATGAATATAAAATTAGTCCCTTGCTTTGTAAACTATAGAAACAATGACAATTCCACAAAATGAACTTGTCAGTCCAGATACTATTATACCTCCAATTTGGAAAATATGAAAATAGGGATCTAGGAACGCATGCACGATAAATATAAAAGCTGTCACAATGATTATCGAAACCCAATACTTTCTTTTTTCTAAAGCTACAATCATATCTTTCCCTGTTTCATCTTTATACTTCCATAGTACGTATAATAGCAATAATAAGCCAACACATGTACTCCCATGTTGCATATATTTATACAATGGAATACTGCGTAATTCAATTTGTAACAATGCTATTTTCATAACGAAATAGCCTGTATTATGAGTAAATGCATCCCAAACGACATGCGTGAGCATACCGAATAATGCAGAATAGCAAAATACAAAGAATTCTTTCCAGGTATGTAGCCCCCACCTCTCATCTATTGCATATGAATAATAACCAGCAAACGGTTTAGGCAAATGCGTTATAAACGGCTTTTTTAAAATGTAATGATATATGTATGCGATTAGAAATACAAGCGGTAAATTTAAATATAAGAACCCAAGCCATGTATGGCCAATAACACCATAGGGTCTAAAGTGCAAAAAATATTCAAAGTCAGGCGCCATACTACCTAATATAAGAGCCGTTACTGAAATATGTTTAGAGTGCTTTTTCGCAAAAGGGAGAACTGCTGCTGGATGTGCAAATGTAAACGGCATACTTTAACTCCTTCTCACATTTTCAATAGAATACCATATATCATAACGAGAGAATGGATCTTCATGCAATATTTATTTTCACATTGGAATATGATAGTTTAAATGATATAATCCACATAAAATATTCAGAAAACAAGAAGGGATTCAGGTGTCATTAACACTTGTATTTGCTGCCTTTTTAAATTCAAAATCCGTTATGAATTGAGGTTTATATATTGATTGACGTACCCTTTTTACAAAATGTCACATTAAAAAAAGAAAATATCCCTAGTTTTTCCGCATATCCTTACTGTTTACCCGCTATTCGAACATTACAATCACTAGCTTTCCATCCAAATGTAACATTCATTATTGGAGAAAACGGAACAGGTAAATCAACATTACTTGAAGGAATTGCAATTGCGTTAGGTTTTAATGCAGAAGGTGGAACGAAGAACTTCCGCTTTAGCACAAACGATTCCCATTCATCTTTACATGAATACCTTCGAATTTCAAAAAGTTTCAATACACCAAACGACGGTTTCTTTCTTCGCGCTGAATCATTTTATAACGTTGCTTCTTATATTGATGAAATAGATGCTGATAGAGAAGCACGTGGGAATCCGGTTATCAACTCTTATGGTGGTATCTCACTACACAAACAATCACACGGTGAATCATTCTTCTCATTATTTATGAACCGTTTTTCAGGACAAGGTTTATACATTTTAGATGAGCCTGAGGCAGCTTTATCACCAATGAGACAACTTTCCATGCTCATTCGAATGCACGAACTAGCTGAACAAGGTTCACAATTTGTTATCGCGACGCATTCTCCTATTTTAATGGCTTATCCTGAATCCACTATATATTCTTTAACACAAGAGGGAATTCACGAATCCACATTAGAAGAAACTGAGCATTACCAAACGACGAAACTTTTCTTTGAAAATCGCGATCGATTATTCCATCATCTATTTGAGTCGTAAAAAAAGAAGCAGCAATAGCTGCTTCTTTTTTATAGTGCTTCTATAAATAAGGCAACCCCGATACCGCCACCGACGCATAAAGAGGCAATTCCTTTTTCTAACCCACGTCTTTTTAATTCGTGAATTAAACTTACTGTAATACGAGCCCCTGTACAACCAATTGGATGCCCAAGTCCTACGCCACTACCGTTTACGTTCACTTTTTCACGGTCTAAGCCTAACTCTTTCTCTACAGCTAAATATTGAGCCGCGAAAGCTTCATTAATTTCAAGTAAATCTGCATCTTCCAATGACCAATCTACTTTTTCTAAACCTTTACGAATTGCTGGTGCTGGTCCAATACCCATAATTTTTGGATCTACTCCAGCTACTGAATATCCAACAATTCTAGCTAACGGTTGTAAACCTTTTTCTTTCGCTTTTTCTTCGCTCATTAATACTAGAACTGCACTCCCGTCATTAAGGCCAGATGCATTTCCAGCAGTCACTGATCCATCTTTACGGAACGCCGGCTTCAATCCAGCTAATTTTTCAGCTGTAATATCTGCACGTGGATGTTCATCCTTCGAAAATACAACTTCTTTTCTACGCTCTTTTATTGTAATAGGAACAATTTGATCGTCAAAGTATCCCGACTCGATTGCCTTCAGTGCCAATGTATGACTGCGAAGAGCAACTTCATCTTGTTCCTCTCTTGTAATTTCATATTGTTCAACTAAATTTTCCGCTGTTTCACCCATCATAATATGGTGAATCGGATCTTCTAACACTTCCCACACCGTATCACGAATTTCTCCGTGCTGTAGACGTTGTCCCCAGCGGTGCTGTTTCAATGCATAAGGGCTCGAACTCATCGCTTCTACCCCACCTGCAACAACAACATCACTTACACCTAATTGGATTTGCATTGCAGCTGACATAATTGCTTGCATACCTGAAGAACATTGACGTTGGATTGTATATCCCGTAACTGTGTCAGGAAATCCTGCCGCTAATGCAGCTGTTCTCGCCGTATTTGCTTCATCAGTTCTTTGAATACAATGACCTAAAATTACTTCATCAATTTCATGTGGTTCTACCCCGCCTCGTTTTACAGCTTCCTGAAGTACAGGAACAGCTAATTCTACTGGCGTTACATTTTTTAGCGCTCCTCCAAAAGTTCCAATTGGCGAACGAACTGCAGCTGTAATAACAACATTATGCATTTTGCACTTGCCCCTCTCTTATGTACCCTAGTCAGTTTTTAGGTGAAATTCCATAAGATGTATATCTATAACTATCATACTATAAACATACTAAAAAATCAAAATATTTAATATAATAAAAATAGAAGGAATTAACCTTCTATTCTGTCAGCGCATATAAAAACTTTTGTAAAATTTTCTCTGTCGTTTCATTCAATTTTGGCAACTTATCTACTGGAAAATATTGAAGTTTTAACCCTTCATGATCGAGCTTTAATTCCCCGCTCACATGATGTGCCTGATACAGATGAATAACATTGAAAATTTCATCGCCATTCGGATAACGGAAATATACTTCTTTTCCTGATAGAACACCAAGAAATTGCATTATTTTTGCAGTTAACCCCGTTTCCTCAAATAACTCTCTACGTGCAGTTTCTTCTGTCGTTTCGCCCAGTTCCATCGCCCCACCAGGTACACCCCAATCATATGTATCTGAACGATATTGAAGCAATACTTCTTGATTATCGTTTAATATAATAATTGCTGATCCTACGAGAATAAGCGGCCTTGTACCAACGACTTTTCGTAACTCTTCAATATACCCCATATGTAAATTCCCCTTTCCCTAACCTCCCTTATCATAACAAAATTTTGCTCTTTTTGTTCATGTAATTTTAAAGAAAAAAAGAAGCTTTCGCCTCCTTTTTTTCACCTTTATTTCTTAAAACTTTCATATTTTACAGCTTCAAAAGCTTCCTCAATTTCATCATTACGATAATGGACATATGTAAAACGCCCCAATTCTACTAATCTTGCTATTTCCTGTAACGCTTTATGCTGCTCATATGTTTCTTTCAGCTTAATATGTACATAAAACTTCATTAACGGATGTTCATATAAAGGTTCTCCCACCTCTACATATACATCTTCCACCCCTTGTACAACTCTTACATAACTTGCAAATTGATAAAGAGCTTCTCTGTCTGAAACGATTTTTAATGTATACATATATTCTCCCCCTTTTCTTTACTATATCAAAAAGATGATCACACTACGTTATAGAACTATGAAATTTTTTCGACTTGTCATCTATATATTCAATAAAGAAGGCGTTTATCCATACATGACATCTTTTCCCCACATATATTATAGGAAGAACTTTTTTTCAGTTGAGGTGTTCCTTATGGATCCATACGTCAATATATGTATTTGTATTACTCCCGGCGCCGATATTTCTGATGACCGCATCGCAAAAGATTTAGCTGTTGCAGAATCAATTTGGCACCCCATTACATTTCAAATTCAAGAAGTAATTGTATTAAATGAACTTTTCCGTTTTTTTGACCGTGAAATCAGTTATAAAAATTCCATTCAAAGTCAAGAAAAGCTGGCATCCTTTTTCCAAACATGTGTAAATGAAGCTCCTGAATGCGACCTTTATATTTGTTATATTGGCAGTGATTATTTCAAAGAAACAGCAGTAATTGCCTGCGCTTACTCTTTAGCAAAACAGCAACAACTTACCGGATATATCGTTTTAACAAACTCGGCTGCTCCTATGAAAAATATATATACGCTTGCTCACGAAATCGGTCATATTTTATTTACAAGACGTGTTCACGGAAAACTTACTCACGCAGATCCTCATTCCCCAACTGGCTCGGAGCACCATCCTTCTCCAACCAATCTTATGTATCCGATAGTCCCGCGCCCTGAAAATGTTCCTATTCAGTCTCTATTGACGAACGAACAAAAAACACTCTCTTTACAAAGCTCTTTATTGCAAAGAAAAAAACAGTAACCCTCATGTTACTGTTTAAAACAACTTATTCCAATCAACAAAACAAATCCCGGCTGCTAGAAATAAAAATAGACAACTAAATGTAAATGTAATCCCTCTAAAAATCCCTATATAATATTTCTTTGGAAATAATTTTTGGTATATCCAGAGCAGCCGCTTTTTATTGAATTTCTAGTTCACACTTTTTCTTTCTTCAATTTTTAAAGACCATCTCATTAATCCATATATACTTCCATACATAAGTAATATCTTTGCAATTCCCCAAAATACATTTCTTTCTTCTAAGTCTTTAAATAAGAACATAATCGCAAGAGGAACAATTAGTACCAAAACACCCATCCAACCAAGAACATATACTTCACCAATAAGAAGTAATAAAAATATACTTACTGCTAATATATATGTCTGCATTGTCGACAATTGTAAAATTGGCGTCCCATACCATTTATTCATAAACATTAATAACACTAATAATAAAATAGGTATCATTACTATTACATAAATAATTCCAAACTCTACTGATTTACTTTTAAAAGAAGACATTCTAAACGCAAAAACCGTTCCAATAATGGTAATAATTAAAACGATAGGATAACCAATTACCTGTACATTTGTTAACGTAAATTGTTGATTCGGATTTCCAAATAAAATATTGGTTAGTAACCAATACCCACCTATCCCAATAATCATTCCTAAAACACTCTTTATACTTCCGCCTTTATCCTTCTCCATCTCTTTCGCTAATTCTTCCGCATACTCTTTTGGCGAATCACCAAATATATTACTTACCGTTTTTCCTTCTTTCTCACCTTCAATTAAATGAAGTTCTGCATCTTCTAAAAAAGCGTCAACATCTTCTTCTTTAATTCCTTTTGTTATTAAATATACTTTCGTATCGATTAAGAACTTTTCTCCTTCTTTAGAAATCTGCATTATAGCCCCTCCCTTATTTAACCATTTCTCTTCTATTCGCCTTCATCATAATTTCAACAAAAATTAAAATAAATAAACTTCCGTATAAACATATAATTTGAAATAACATTGGAACAAGGTCTTCCGTTGTAAATGTTTTAAACACTAACATAATTGAAAGTGGAATGATTAAATATAAGTTTTTAAACCATCCTTCAAAATATATATTTATAGCTACTGTGATGATAAAAATCCCACCAGCCACTATATAACTTTGCACTTCGGTGAATGTGAGCATTTTTGTCGGATATATCACGTCTAATATCGTAACAGCTCCTAATAAAAACATTGGAGCGATCATAACTAAAGACCACATAGAAAACCATGTTTTTGTAAAACTTGTTACGAAGGCCATTTTGCGAAGTAGAAAATTAGGACCTATAACAACTAAAATCAATGAAAAACTATAACCGATACACTGAATAAGTGAAATGTGTAACATTCCATGATTCACTATTAAGATAGAAGCAATAATCCAAAACGATACGATATTCATTACTGTAAAACCAATTTGCTTCCACGTTTCCTGTCTATCTCTTTCCATTACTTTGACAAGTTCATTTGCATATTCTTTCGGTGAGCTTCCGAAAATATCTTCTACACTTTTCCCATCACTCTCACCCTCAATTAAATGGAGTTCCGCATCTTCTATAAAATTTTCAATATCGCTTTCTTTCACACTCTTTGCCGTCAAAAATAATCTCATATCTAACAAAAACTTTCTCGCTTCACTTGATAGCATTATTTTCTCCTTCCCTTCCCTTCCCTTCAAGTAGACGTTCTACACTACTTTGCATCGTTTCCCAGCGATCCATAAATTCATCAAGTGCTTCCTCGCCTTTTTCTGTTAATGTATAATATTTTCTCTTTGGACCAGATGGAGATTCCTTCATTACGCTTGTTATTAGTCCTTCTTTTTGCATTCGTATTAATAACGGATAAATACTTCCCTCACTCGCCATTGTAAAACCATACTTCGCTAGCTTTTCACTCATTTCATAACCGTATATTTCGCCTTCAGAAATAATAGCAAGTAAGCATCCTTCTAAAATCCCTTTCAGCATTTGACTTGTCGACATAATTCAAATCCTCCTACTATCTTGCTTTACAAGATAGATAAGCGTAAGTATCTTACTTTACAAAATAGTATAGCAAAGACTATTTTGCAAAACAAGATAGCTAACGATATTTTTTCCAAAGGTTTGCAGGGATTTCATTATAGCTTCTCTAAATAGAGCACTATGAAAACTTTATTATGAAGGGATGTTTTTCATCATGGTTACAAATCGAGTTGTCTTTTTAACAGGTGCTGCAAGTGGCATTGGTTATGAAATGGGAAAGGCTTTTGCAAAAGAAGGTGCAAAAGTTGTGATTACCGATCGGCTTGAAGAACGTGCAAAAGAAGCTGCTGAACAATTACAAAATGAAGGTTTTCAAGCTATCGGTTTAAAATGTGACGTTACATCTGAAGAGGAAATTACAGCAGCAATTTCTCAAACAGTTGATCATTTCGGTTCATTACATATATTAATTAACAACGCAGGAATGCAACACGTTTCACCCATTGAAGACTTTCCAACTGAAAAGTTCGAGCTACTAATTCAAATTATGCAAATTGCTCCGTTTATTGCAATTAAGCATGCCTTTCCGATTATGAAACAACAAAAATATGGTCGTATTATTAATGTCGCTTCTATTAACGGCCTTGTCGGGTTTGCTGGAAAAGCTGCCTACAATAGTGCAAAACATGGCGTAATTGGATTAACAAAAGTTGCCGCTTTAGAAGGTGCTACGCATGGTATTACTGTTAATGCCCTTTGCCCTGGTTATGTTGATACCCCCCTTGTACGTAATCAACTACAAGACTTAGCTACTACACGAAATGTACCACTTGAAAATGTTTTAGAAGATGTTATTTATCCACTCGTTCCACAAAAGCGCTTATTACAAGTACAAGAAATTGCAGATTATGCGATGTTTTTAGCGAGTGAAAAAGCTAAAGGTATAACTGGTCAAGCTGTCGTTATCGATGGTGGTTATACCGCTCAATAAAAATAAAGTTTGCTCAAGAAGAGCAAACTTTATTTTTTATCCCGAGGATCTTCGTACTTTAGTAATTGCCGCGGGAGCTTCTCAATTGCAACAATTACCCCCTCTAATTTACTTTCAATACGGTGGAGTAAATATAATGTTACAACAATCGGAAACCCTACATTACCTATCATCTTGATCCACTCTTCCACCCTCTTCCCCTCCTTTCATTATATAAGTAAGAGAAAACACTGCATTTAGGCATAAAAAAACAAGCTATTATGTATTAGCTTGTTTTTCAAATAATGATGCAATTTCTCGTTTATAGTCCCCGCGTATAATACCTTTCTCAGTAATAATTCCTGTAATTAATTCATTCGGCGTTATGTCAAATGCTGGATTATAAACATCCGTTCCAATTGGTGCTACTTGTTTTCCAAAGATTTTCGTAACTTCTGTTTCATCTCTTTCTTCAATAATAATTTCGGCTCCAGTTTCTTTCGTAACATCAAATGTTGACAGTGGCGCAGCAACGTAAAATGGGATATTAAAGTACTTTGCTAAAATAGCTAAATTCATTGTCCCTATTTTATTGGCTGTATCTCCATTTGCGACAATTCGATCCGCCCCCACAATAATTGCGTTTATTTCTTTCGTTTGAATAGCATGAGCTGCAGTATTATCTGTTATAAGGGTCACATCAATATTTGCTTGCTTCAATTCCCACGTCGTTAAGCGACCACCTTGTAAAACTGGTCTCGTTTCACACGCATATGCATGTAAACGCACACCTTTCTCTTTTCCAATATAAAAGGGAGCTAATGCAGTTCCATATCTGGCAGTTGCGATACTTCCAGCGTTACAGATTGTTAAAATATTATTGCCATCTTTAAAACATGTTAACGCATATTCCCCAATATTTCGACACACCTCTTCATCTTCCTGTTGAATGCGAAGCGCTTCTTCTTCTAATATTTTTTGTGCTTCTTTTATTGTATTAATCTCTCGAATAGATTCTCTCATACGATCAATTGCCCAAAATAAATTTACTGCCGTTGGGCGTGATGTCCCTAAATAGTTACAGTCTCTATTAAACTTCTTTTGAAATTCTTCGATATGTAAAGTATTATATTTTTTCGCTGCAAGCGCCAAGCCAAATGCAGCTACAATTCCAATTGCAGGCGCTCCGCGTACTTCTAACATTATGATACTTTTCCAAACCTCTTCAATAGTCGTTAATGTTTTGTATTCTGTGCTATGTGGCAATTTCGTTTGATTTAATACCGCAATTGCATCCCCTTTCCAACTTACAGATCTCGGAACAGTAACGATTGTACTCATGCTTTTACACCCCTTGAAACTGTCTGTTGAAATAATGTTCGAAACAGTTGAATATCAGCACTTTTAGATTCATATTTTATTAGTTCTTTTCCTAAGGATAGCGCTTGTTTCTTAGCTTGAATTCTTGTTTCTTTATTTTCTATTTCATCTAAATCTGCTACATGAGCTAAACCAATTGTTCTACGAATTAGTTCACATCCGGCAAATCCAACAGCATCAGTAAAGATATTTTGCAAAATAATTGGTAACCATTGTTTTTCTTTCGTATATGCTTCTACACCTTCTCCAATCCATAACTTTGTAAAAGTCTCTACAAAATAACTCCACGTCTTTTCTATATGGAAAAATAGTACACTTCTCTTTTCTTCTTCTCTAGATAACGCATTTAATAATAGATTTGCAATAAATTGACCTATGTCAAACCCAAATGGGCCATATGTCGCAAATTCTGGATCAATCACTTTCGTTTCAGAAGGTGACGAAAAAATACTACCAGTATGTAAATCACCATGAATAAGAGTTTCTTTTCTTGTTAAGAACTTATATTTATATTGTGCTACTTTTAGTTTTAAAGTTTTATCACTCCAAAGTTCATCAACCACGAGCTGTAAATCTCGCTCATAATCATTTGTATCATAATGTCCAAACGGATCTGTAAACACTAGATCCTCTGTAATTTTACAAAGGTCCGGATTTACAAAGGTACCTTCTAGTACCCTTTTCTCTTTTGACTGTAAACCAAAATCTGAAGTGTAAAATAAAACATGTGCTAGAAAACGACCAATATGCTGGGATAAAAGCGGATATTCTTCTCCGTCTATTAATCCTTTTCTTGTAATTGTTAGTCTTGATAAGTCTTCTATTACCGTTATCGCTAACTCTTCATCATGACTGTACACTACTGGAACATAATCCGGTACATACTGCGCAAAAATTTGTAATGCCTTGCTTTCAATCGTTGCTCTTTTTATAGACAATGGCCAACTTTCACCAACTACTTTCGCATAAGGAAGTGCTTGTTTTATTATAATGGATTTCGCTCCATCATCTAATTTGAACACGTAATTTAAGTTTCCATCTCCAATTTCATGACAAAGGACATTTGCCTTCTCTTCAAAATAGCCATGATCTTTCGCATATTGTACAGCTGTTATTTCTGTTAATGAATAATATCCCATCGTCTTCTCCCCCTTTTTAAATTCAGAGGTTTTTCTAACACAGAAAAACCTCTTTCCACTAAGAAAGAGGTTTGAAGTTTATCTTCTCCCCTCTTATCTGCCAGAAAGTTTTACTTTCTGCTGGAATTAGCACCGTGCCTTTTGGCGTAATAAACGCCCCATTTCACAATGGTATTACGGTCGGTTGCTGGGCTTCATCGGGCCAAATCCCTCCACCTGCTCTTGATAAGAGTTGTATATTTTTTTGAATTTTTAACTTTATGTTGAAGACTATACCAAGAATAAAAATCACTTGTCAACATTTTATTTGTATAATTCTGGACGGCGATCCGCAAAAACTGGAATTCCTTTACGTACTTCTTTAATTTTCTCGAATACAAGCTCTCCAAATAAAATTGATTCCTCTTCATTCGCCTCTACTACAACTTCACCCCAAGGATCTACAATTAAAGAATGACCTGCAAACACATTATTCGGATCCTTTCCTGCTCTATTACACGCAACAACATAACACTGATTTTCAACTGCTCTTGCTTGCAATAGCAAACGCCAATGTGCTAAACGAACTAATGGCCATTCAGCTACAACAAATAATACTTTTGCACCTTTCGCAGTATGAACGCGCATCCACTCCGGAAAACGAATATCATAACAAATTGCGCCGGCGCACTCTACATCATCTAACTTAAATTCACCTGTACTATTTCCAGCGATTAAATATTTATGTTCATCCATAAGCTGAAATAAGTGCACTTTACTATATTCATTAACTAGTTCTCCTTTATTAGTTACAACATACATTGTATTTGTAACACCTTGCTCTGTTTGCTTCGCTATAGAACCACCGACAATATGTACACCATATTGCTTCGACCATTCTTTCAACTTTTCTTTCGTTTCCAATCCATCCCTATCTGCAATTTCAGAGAGCCTAGTTAAATCATATCCTGTTGTCCAAAGTTCTGGTAAGACAATAACATCTGGTCTTTCCTTCACCGCTTCACTTATTTTATTTTTAGCATTCTCAATATTTTTTTCTACATCTCCAAAGACAATGTCCATTTGAATACATGCGACTTTCATTTTGTCAGCCCCATTCATAATTTTTTCTTTACAAAATACTGGAAAGATTATATCATTTGTCACTAGAATTGTAACAACTTTCAAAAGAGGTGGAAAGTATGAAATTATTTCAACCTTCTGAGATAGTAACATCATTGCCGACACAATTTTTCGCTTCACTTGTTGCAAAAGTTAACAAAGTCGTAGCAGCTGGTCACGATGTTATTAATCTAGGTCAAGGTAATCCAGATCAACCAACACCGCAGCATATCGTAAAAGCTTTACAAGATGCTGCAGAAAAGACCATTCATCATAAATATCCGCCATTTCGCGGACATGAAAGTTTAAAAGAAGCCGTGGCAACATTCTATCAACGTGAATATGATGTAGTAGTAAATCCAAAAACAGAAGTTGCTATTTTGTTTGGCGGAAAGGCTGGATTAGTAGAATTACCAGTTTGTTTTACAAACCCTGGTGATACGATTCTCGTTCCAGATCCAGGCTATCCAGATTATTTATCAGGAGTTGCTTTAGCAAAAGCACAATTTGAAACAATGCCACTTATTGCAGAAAATAATTTTTTACCAGATTATACGAACATTGATGACTCTATTGCCGAGCGTGCAAAATTAATGTTTTTAAACTATCCAAATAATCCGACCGGTGCTACTGCATCAAAAGATTTCTTTAATGAAACCATTCATTTTGCTAATAAACATAATATATTAGTCGTTCATGATTTTGCTTACGGTGCGATTGGATTCGATGGTCAAAAACCAGTTAGTTTCTTGCAAGCAGATGGCGCGAAAGATATAGGAATTGAAATTTACACGTTATCAAAAACTTTCAATATGGCCGGCTGGCGCATCGCTTTTGCTGTAGGGAATGAAAGTGTGATTGAAACCATTAACCTATTACAAGATCATATGTATGTTAGTATATTCGGTGCAGTTCAAGATGCTGCTCGAGAAGCGCTATTAAGTTCACAGTCTTGTGTAATAGACCTTGTAAATAGTTACGAATCTCGAAGAAATGCTCTTATTTCAGCCTGTCACTCAATTGGTTGGAATGTAGACATTCCAACAGGATCATTCTTTGCATGGCTTCCTGTTCCAAAAGGATATACCTCTGAGCAATTTTCTGATATTTTACTAGAAAAAGTACATGTCGCAGTTGCTCCTGGTGTTGGATTTGGTGAGCATGGCGAAGGGTATGTCCGTGTTGGTCTCTTGCATACAGAAGATAGATTACGAGAAGCCATTAATCGAATTGATAAATTAAATTTTTTCAAAAAATAATTGACAACATGAAAAATATCTGACAAAATTCAGTTATCTTAAAATTTTAAACATTTCTAAATACTTCTTATCAAGAGCAGGTGGAGGGACGAGCCCGACGAAACCCGGCAACCGATTTACAATTGTAGACACGGTGCTAATTCTCGCAGCATTACGCTGACAGATAAGGAGCTGGTTGTAAAAAAACCTCTCCTTAGCTGAGAGGTTTTTTTATTTAACTAGGAGGTTATAACAATGAGCGGAATTATAGCGACGTATTTAATTCATGACGATTCACATAACTTAGAAAAAAAGGCGGAACAAATTGCACTCGGATTAACAATTGGTTCTTGGACTCATTTGCCACACTTATTGCAAGAACAATTAAAGCAGCATAAAGGCAACGTCATTCATGTTGAGGAATTAGCTGAACATGAACATACCAATTCGTATTTACGTAAGAAAGTAAAACGCGGAATTATTAAAATTGAATATCCGCTATTAAACTTCAGTCCAGATTTACCAGCGATTTTAACGACTACATTTGGAAAGCTATCACTTGATGGCGAAGTAAAATTAATTGATTTAACTTTTTCAGACGAGTTAAAAAAACATTTTCCTGGTCCAAAATTCGGGATTGATGGTATTCGAAACCTTTTACAAGTGCATGATCGTCCTCTTTTAATGAGTATTTTTAAAGGAATGATTGGACGAAACATTGGGTATTTAAAAACGCAATTACGAGATCAAGCAATTGGTGGTGTAGATATAGTAAAAGATGATGAAATATTATTTGAAAATGCATTAACACCACTTACGAAACGCATTGTATCTGGAAAAGAAGTTTTACAATCTGTTTACGAAACATACGGTCATAAAACGTTATATGCCGTAAATTTAACAGGACGAACTTTTGATTTAAAAGAAAATGCTAAACGTGCAGTGCAAGCTGGAGCTGATATTCTATTATTTAACGTATTTGCTTACGGACTAGATGTACTACAATCACTTGCAGAAGATGATGAAATCCCAGTTCCTATTATGGCACATCCTGCTGTAAGTGGTGCTTATTCAGCATCCAAGTTATATGGAATTTCATCTCCTTTATTACTTGGAAAGCTACTACGTTATGCTGGGGCTGACTTTTCATTATTCCCATCTCCATATGGAAGTGTTGCGCTAGAAAAAGAGGAGGCTCTTGCTATCTCAAAATATTTAACTGAAGACGATGCATTTTTCAAGAAGAGCTTTTCTGTTCCGTCTGCTGGTATTCATCCTGGTTTCCTTCCCTTTATTGTACGAGATTTCGGTAAAGATGTTGTTATTAATGCTGGCGGCGGGATACACGGACATCCAAATGGAGCGCAAGGCGGGGGTAAAGCTTTCCGTACTGCAATTGATGCTACTTTGCAAAATAAACCACTCCATGAAGTAGACGACATAAATTTGCATAGTGCACTACAAATATGGGGAAATCCCTCTCATGAGGTGAAATTATGAGTATTCAAGTATTTTGTGATTTCGATGGCACGATTACAAATAATGATAACATTATGTCCATTATGGAAAAATTCGCACCACCAGAAGCCGACGAAGTAAAGAATAAAATTTTATCACAAGAACTATCCATTCAAGAAGGTGTTTCTCAATTATTTCAATTCATACCTACTAATCTGCACGATGATATTATTCAATTTTTAATAGAAACTGCTGAAATCCGTAGTGGTTTTCATGAGTTTATACAATTCGTAAAGGAAAATAACATTTCTTTTTACGTGATATCAGGAGGAATGGATTTCTTCGTCTATCCACTCTTACAAGGAATCATTCCAAAAGAGCAAATTTATTGTAATGAAACAGACTTTTCAGCGGAGTTTATTACAGTTAAATGGCCTCATTCTTGTGATGATCATTGTCAAAATCATTGCGGATTATGTAAATCATCATTAATCCGTAAATTAAGTGATACAAATGACTTTCATATTGTAATTGGAGATTCTATTACTGACTTACAAGCCGCGAAACAAGCTGATAAAGTATTCGCTCGCGATTTTCTTATTACAAAGTGTGAAGAAAATCATATTGCTTATACACCGTTTGAAACATTTCAAGATGTGCAAGCTGAATTAAAACTTTTGTTGGAGGTGAAGGCATGAAACAACTTTTCCGTCAATGGTATGACTTGAGCGAGATAAAAAAAGAGTTAACAACACGAAATTGGTTCCCAGCAACAAGTGGTAATATTTCTATAAAGGTTAGTCATGAACCACTTACTTTTCTTATTACAGCAAGCGGTAAAGATAAAACAAAAACCACTCCAGATGATTTTCTATTAGTAGATCATGTAGGAGTTCCCGTTTTAGAGACTGAATTACGCCCTTCAGCAGAAACAATATTGCATACACACATTTATAACAATACGAATGCCGGGTGCGTACTTCATGTTCATACAACCGATAATAATGTCATCACAAATTTATATAGTGATGCAGTCACCTTTCAAAATCAAGAAATTATTAAAGCTCTCGATATTTGGGAAGAAGGTGCAACAATTCAAATTCCTATTATTGAAAACCATGCCCATATCCCAACGCTTGGAGAAAACTTCCGAAAGCATATACAAGGAGATTCGGGTGCAGTATTAATCCGTAACCACGGTATTACCGTATGGGGCCGAGATAGCTTTGATGCAAAGAAGAGATTAGAAGCTTATGAGTTTCTATTCCAATTTCATATAAAACTATTATCAATTCAAGGAGGCGTTTCTAATGGCGCAAATTCGTATTCATGAAGGAAATACTCGTATTGAAAATGAAGTGGAAGTATCTAAATTTCTACAAGAGGAAGGCGTTTTATATGAGAAATGGAATATTTCTAAACTTCCTACTCATTTAAATGAAAATTATTCGTTAACAGATGAAAACAAAGCTGAAATATTAGCTGTGTTTTCAAAAGAAATTGCTGATGTTTCAGCACGCCGTGGTTATAAAGCACATGATGTAATTTCACTTTCAAATAGCACCCCTAACCTTGACGAATTATTAATTAATTTCCAAAAGGAACACCATCATACAGATGACGAAGTTCGCTTTATCGTCAGTGGTCATGGCATTTTCGCTATTGAAGGAAAAGATGGGAAATTCTTTGATGTTGAACTTGAGCCAGGCGATTTAATATCTGTTCCTGAAAATGCAAGACATTATTTTACTTTGCAAGATGATCGCCAAGTTGTAGCTATTCGTATTTTTGTGACAACTGAAGGCTGGGTTCCAATCTATTAAGGTAGTTAGTTGAATAAAAGGACTTGGATCCCCTTTTCCAAACTTTTATTCACTCTACATATATACATCCTCCTATGGAACAGGCTTATTTCATTTTGAAATAAGCCTGATTTTTTATTTACTTGAAGTACCATTTCATCACAAATTTAACAACTTGATTTTTCAAGTGCATTTTTTGAACTTTTTTTGAACATTTATTGAATTTTTTCTGAAAATTCTGTTTTGTATGTGATATACTACAATTAACTGAGAAGGAAAATAATATCGCAAACAGAGGGGGATAATCATGAGCTTACTTATCGCACTTATACTTGGAGTTACATGTGGAGCATTTCCTGTTATTTTAGGAGCTATTATGGAAGAGTTAGAAATTGGTGTTTTAGGATTTGTCGCATCTTGTGTAAGCGCTTTATTATTTGGTTTATTCGGCGCTATTCCTGTTTCAATTCTGTGTGCTTTTTATATAATACGCCATGCTCGTACAAAACAATTTGGTCCTAATCACATCGCACAAATTATCCCGTTCCCGGTTGAACGATGCCGCCGCGCTTCTAACTTATAATTATAAAAATTAAACATGACTAAATAAATAAAAGTCCTCAAATGAGGACTTTTATTTATTTTCTTCTAGAAATTGAAACAATTCTTGTAGATGTAGGGCATCTTCACCATAGCTAACAGATACATGAAATATACCATCAATCTCAGCTTGCATATAAAGATCCACTCCATCACGATCATATTTCAATGCCAAATAAAACTCCATTTCTTCTAACATCTTTTTTGAGGTTCGAATTACATAATGTCCCTTCTCATCTCTTCCATATTCAAATTCTGGTTCAAAATCATATTTTTGTTTAAAAGCTTCTTTTTGTTTTTCATTAATTTGCATACAAGTAGCTCGCTGTACAGTATCAATCATCTCATCAAACTTTTGAAGGTCCACCTCGTTTACCCCCTTATATATTTTTTATATAGTACTTGTGTTCCACTATTTTCTTCGCCATCCTTAATTAACTCTTCATACAATTCTTTCGCCAAACTTAAGCCTGGGACTGGTAATTGTAATTTTTCTGCTTCCTCTAAAGCAATTTTCATATCTTTCATAAAATGCTTTACATAAAATCCTGGCTCAAAGTCTCCTTTTAACATTCGAGGAGCTAAATTACTTAATGACCAGCTACCTGCTGCCCCTGTTGAAATACTCTCTAACACTTTATCTGGATTCAGTCCAGCCTTCTTCGCGTAAGCAACAGCTTCACATACTCCAATCATATTGGAAGCAATCGCAATTTGATTGCACATTTTTGTATGTTGTCCACTCCCAGCTGGTCCTTGTAATTGAATGTTTGTTCCTAACTTTTCAAGTAAAGGTAAGCATCTATCATATATTTCTTTCTCCCCACCTACCATAATTGCGAGTTTTGCTTCTTTCGCACCAACATCTCCTCCTGAGACAGGTGCATCTAACGTATATATATTTTTGCTTTTTGCAACTTCATTAATCCGTTTTGCTAAAGTAGGTGTAGATGTCGTAAAGTCAATTGCTATCGTACCTTCTTTTGCATGTTCTACAATTCCTTCTATACCAAAATACACTTCTTCTACATCATGTGGATATCCAACCATTGTCATTACAATATCAACTTGCTTTACTAACTCTTTTGGCGTATTACACCAATTTGCACCATCTTGCACTAAAGAATCTGTTTTTGCTTTCGTTCTATTATATACATATACTTTATGACCATCTTGCATTAAGTGATAAACCATACTTTTTCCCATTACACCAATACCAATGAAACCTATTGATAAAGTTTTATGTTCCATTTTCTCATCCCCTTTGTTCTAATAAATCATTTACCATCTTTCGGAACTCTTTATTAAAATCATCATCCATACTATTTTTCACATTTGAAAATAAAATAACAAAAGTTCCTTTTTCTTTATTAAAATTATTGAAAGTGTTCCAACCAGATAATACACCATGATTATGAAAATAATCTGGATATATATAAAAACTAAATGCATATTTCCGTTCTGCTGAAGGTGAAAACATTGCTTGTATACTTTGTTCAGAAAGAAGTTTTCCATTTATAATTGCTTCGTCTAATTTCTTCATATCTCCAACTGTCGTATACATCTCACCACAACCATATAGCCAATCCATGCCTAACTTCTGCGCTGGTACAAGCTCTTGATCTTTTTTCACATAACCCTTTGTAAAATTTTTATCTCCAGGTACCATATTTCCCATACCGGATTCATGCATATCTGCTTTTACAAATATGTTTTCTTTTATGTAATCTCCTAAAGGTTTTTTCGATATATGTTCTATTATATAAGCAAGCACCATATAATTATAATCTGTATATCTCCAACCTGTTCCTGCAGGAAATTCTAAATTTTGACGTCCAATCCAATTCATTAACTGTAAGCGGGAAGCCGCATTAATATTGCCTTTTGCGTGTTCAGGTAAACCAGAGGTATGTGTTAATAAATGATATAGCGTAATATTTTTATTCTCCGGAAATGAAGGAATATATTTATTTACATTATCTTGAATATTCAATTTCCCTTGTTCTTGCAGCTGTAAAATAGATGTGGCAACGACTGTTTTCGTAATAGAACCGATACGATATTTTGTTTGAGGCGTATTTTCTATTTTATTTTGAACATCAGCATACCCATATCCTTTATTCAATATAACATGCTCTTTATCTGTTACCAAAACTGTTCCATTGAATTGCTTTCCAACTAAATATTGATCTAATTTTTGAGATATGCTAGCATAATCAATTTGTTGCTCTTCTTTTTCTTCTATATTCCCTTGTACTTCCGATTTAATAGTAGGATTCACTTTAGTTGTTAATACAGTGTTTTCCTTTATATTGAGGCTAACAAGAAAATAGTATACTCCGCCGCCAACTATAGCAGACAGTGAAGCCACCACCATCACTTTTTTTATCATATTGATCCTCCATAATTCCTTCGCTAAAAATTGTCCCCCTATTCTATTATCAAACAATAAAAAAAAATCGCAACAATTTGTTGCGAAAAATCACATTTTTTCTTTTCTATACACACATACTTGATTCTTTCCATTTTTTTTCGCTTCATATAATGCAATATCCGCTCGTTGCATTAATTCTTCTCTTGTAGTTCCTTGTTCATATAACGCAACTCCAAAGCTAGCTGTTAACTTCGAAATTCCAGTAAATTGCTTTGTTTCAATGAAGAATCGTAATGATTCCGCAACTTGAAATGCTTCCTTTTCTACTGTATTTGTCACTAATATAATGAATTCTTCCCCTCCCCATCTTGCAAATACATGTTGCTGCTCCACTTTAGATTTCATAAGCTCTGCAAGTTGTATTAATGCCAAATCGCCAAAATCATGACCATATGTGTCATTAACTGTTTTAAAATTATCTATATCAAATAAAATAATTGCTATTTTCTCATCATTACGTATTACCTTTTCCCATTCTACCTCTAGTATTTGTTGAAACTTTAAACGATTATAAATCTCTGTCAATGAATCTATCATAGCAAGTCTTTCTTGTTCTTGATAGATTTCATCTAATTCTGTAATTTCCGTGCACTTTACAATAAATCTTGATAAATCTTCTGGCAATGGTGTCGCACGTAATAGAAAAGTAGATACTGCCCCTTCATAATTTGACATCTTAATTCTTCTACCGCTTGATAAAGTATCGTCTAGCCATGTTATATCATGCGTCGTCGAGTAGTATCCATTTTCTCTAATAAAATGTTCAGCAAATACTAAATGTTGCTCGCGATAGGCAAACAAATTTTCATATCCGAAAAACGTTAAAAAATTTGTATTACAATCAACAATTTCATCATCTTCTACTATAAATAATAAATCATTTTGAAAATCAAACATCGTTTGAAGCAGTTCCTGTTGTAAACTAACTTGCCTTACTAAAGAAAGTTGATACAAACTCTTATTCACTTCTTCTAACACTGCTTGCGGAGTTACAGGGGCTATTACAATATTACGTATTCCTAATGCAAGTACATCTGTAAATTCTTTTGTTATTTGTTGATCCCAAATGACAATGAATGTACTTTGCGAGGTATACATATTCTTTATATATTTTATTTGAGAATAATCTGTTACATACATAATTATAATGTGCGGTTTCGTTCTTTGAAATAATAGTTCGCCCTCTTCAAAACTATTTGCTATAAACATACATTTTGGATGGATATTTTCTATCGTTTGTTGATGTTTACATCCATTTTCTATATAAAGGACATTTAACTGCAGATCTTGTAACACATTTTGGAAAACCGTATTCTCTAATAAAAAATGTAGTATGTTCATCACTAGTCTTCACTCACTTCATATATCTTGTTCTACTGAATTCCTCACAAATATTTTTAAAAGACTGTTCTTCAATAAACTTTAATTTGTGAGAAATACATATTAACAAGCTAATTGAGAATGTTATCTTCCCTTTTCACTCTATAAATTCCTTTTTTAGTGTATGATTATAGGAATTATATCGTTTGTATGAATGCCCTAGCTTATTTCTTAAAACTTGACAATTAAAATAAAGATATTATATTCTTAAATTCGATAACTTACAAAATGTAAGTAATATACATTGCATTTTCCCGATAATTTTATATACAATTTGGAGGATATATTATGACAAACGACAACTTTTTTAACGTTCTATATGAACGCACATCTACACGTGCATTCAACCCAAATAAAGAAATCTCATCTACAGAATTACATGAGATTTTAAAAGCAGCAGCACAAGCACCTTCCGCTTGGAACTTACAACACTGGAAATTCCTTGTTTTTCAAGGTGAAGATGTACAAAAACGATTACATCCAATAGCTTATAACCAACAACAAATTCTTGATGCTTCTGCAGTAGTCGCTATTTTAGGTGATTTAGAAGCTTATAAAAATGTTGAGCCAGTATATGGTCCAATTGTAGAACAAGGATTTATGAAAGAAGAAGCAAAAGAACGCTTAGCTAAAAATATTGAATCTGCATATGCTCGTGAACAATTCCCAAGAGATGCTGCCTTTTCAAATGCATCTTTAGCAGCAATGCAACTTATGCTTGCAGCTAAAGCAACTGGTTGGGATACTTGTGCTATTGGTGGCTTCAATCCACAAGCACTGACAGACGAATTTAACGTTTCATCTCGTTACGTTCCAATTATGCTTATTACAATTGGTGAATCAACTTTAAAAGGCCACCCTGCACCTCGCATGAGCGTAGAGCAAGTGAGCGAGTGGGCAAAATAATAAAAAACGAAGGCAACTATTACAATGTACCCTATAGAATAGACACTTAAAAAAAGTCTATTCTATAGGGTATTTCTTGTATAATGAGAGAAAAATGAGAATCGGAGAAATTTTAAAATGACGAAAAAATT